>DAIQRN010000497.1:0-2281 GCA_036786185.1 Acidovorax sp.
GGTCGGAAAGAAAGAGGGTGCGTGGTTAGATCGTGAATTCGTAGTCCACCGTGATGGGTGCGTGGTCCGAAAACTTTTCGCCCTTGTAAATATGTTCAGCGCGCGCCAGCGCCGCGATCGCAGGGGTGGCCAGGTGGTAGTCCAGCCGCCAACCCACGTTGTTGGCATAGGCCTGCCCGCGGTTGCTCCACCAGGTGTAGGCGGTGTCGGTGGCGGCAGGTTGTAACTGACGGTAAACGTCTATGATGCCGCCGCCTTCATCAGTTGTGTGCAACAACTTTGTCATCCAGGCGCGTTCTTCGGGCAAAAAACCACTGTTCTTCTGGTTGCTGCGCCAGTTTTTGAGGTCGATTTGCTGGTGCGCAATGTTGATGTCGCCGCACAGGATGAAGTCGCGCTCGGCCTTCAGGCGCATGAGGTGGGGGTGGAATTCGGCCAGAAAGCGGAACTTGGCCTGCTGGCGCTCTTCGCCGGACGAGCCGCTCGGAAAGTACGCACTGATGATCGACAGCTTGCGCTCGGGCGTGTCAAAACGCAGCTCGACATATCGGCCTTCTGCATCGAATTCGGCAGACCCATAGCCAATGACTACATCCGACGGCTCGTGCCGCGTGTAGATGCCCACGCCCGAATAGCCCTTTTTCTGGGCAAAGTGAAAGTGCCCCTGCAGGTCTGCCAGGCGCTCGAACCGGTTGGCCATGTCGGCCGCCTGGGCCTTCACTTCCTGCACGCAAATACAATCCGGCCGCGTGGCTGCCATCCAGCTTTCCACGCCTTTGCTGGTGGCCGAGCGGATGCCATTGAGATTGAGGCTGGTTAATTTGAACAAGGATTTCCCCATGGTGGATGTTGGCGCGCAAACCTCTGAGCAAGGCCAGCTGGCGCAGGATTTTGTCCGTTTTGCCGTCGAATCGGGCGTGCTGCGGTTTGGTGAATTCAAGACCAAGGCCGGGCGCCTGAGCCCCTACTTCTTCAACGCCGGTTTGTTTGACGATGGCCGCAAGATCGGGCGGCTCGCGGAATTCTATGCAAAAGCCCTGCTGGCCAGCGGCATCGAATTCGACATGGTGTTTGGCCCCGCGTACAAGGGCATTCCGCTGGCTGCCACCGTGGCCGTGGAGCTGGCGCGCCTGGGGCGCAACGTGCCCTTTGCCTACAACCGCAAGGAGGCCAAGGACCACGGCGAAGGCGGCACCCTGGTGGGCGCGCCCCTCAAGGGCCGGGTGCTCATCGTGGACGATGTGATGTCGGCCGGCACCGCCGCCCGCGAGTCCATTGCCATCATCAAGGCGGCGGGCGCCACGCCGCATGCGGTGGCCATTGCGCTGGACCGCCAGGAAAAAGCCACCGAAAATGGCCAGGACGTGGAGCACAGCGCCGTGCAGTACGTGCGCAACCAGCTGGGCATGCAGGTGTGCGCCATTGCCCGGCTGGCAGACTTATTGCTGTACCTGTCCCACAATGGGGAAGAGGGGATGCGCTCCCACCACGAAAAAGTGCTGGCGTACCGCCAGCGGTATGGTGTCAACGAAGGGTAGCAACTTGAGCAAGTCGGCGTGGATCGTGGGTGCGGCGGTGTGCGCCATGCTGGGCGCGGAGCTGGCGCGTGCGCAGCCCCAGGCGCCAGCGGGCGGCATCTACACCTGTGTGGACCGCCACGGCCGCCGGATCACCGCCGACCGGCCCATTCCCGAATGCCTGGACCGCGAGCAGCGCGAGCTGGGCCCCTCGGGCACCGTGCGCCGCCAGATCGGCCCGTCCCTGTCGGAGAACGAGCGTGCCGTGCAGGAGGCGCAGCGCCGCAAGGAGGCCGAGGAGCAGGCCCAGGTGCGCGAAGAGCGCCGCCGCGAGCGCGTGCTGACCACGCGCTACCCCGACAAGGCCACGCACGACATCGAGCGCGCCGCCGCCATCCAGCTGGTGGATGACGTCACGGCCACGGCAGAAAAGCGCGTGGAAGAGCTCAAGCAGCAGCGCAAGGTCTTCGACACCGAAATGGAGTTCTACAAACGCGACCCCAACAAGGCCCCCATGGTCCTGCGCCGCAAGATCGCCGAGAACGAGGAGAGCCTTGCCGAGCAGCAGCGCTTTCTGGCCGGCCAGGACCAGGTAAAGCGCCGCGTGCACCAGCGCTTTGACACTGAGCTGGCCCAGCTGCGCAAGCTGTGGGTGTCGCAGCGCCTGCCCGCCGGGGCGGACCCCGCCGCTGCCGCGTCGCCTGCTTCGCGGTAACGGGCGTCTGCCAAAAAAACAAAGGGGCCTGCGGGCCCCTTTGTTTTTT
>DAIQRN010000498.1:0-2281 GCA_036786185.1 Acidovorax sp.
AGATCGACGCCATCATCCCCATCCCCGAATCCAGCCGCCCCAGCGCCATGCAGCTCGCGCAGCTGCTGGGCATTCCGTACCGCGAGGGTTTCGTCAAGAACCGCTATGTGGGCCGCACCTTCATCATGCCGGGGCAGGGTGTGCGCAAGAAGTCCGTGCGCCAGAAACTCAACGCCATCGGCAGCGAGTTCAAGGGCCGGCGCGTGCTGTTGGTCGATGATTCCATCGTGCGCGGCACCACGTCCAAGGAGATCGTGCAGATGGCGCGCGACGCGGGCGCGGTCAAGGTCTATCTGGCCTCCGCCGCACCGCCCGTGCGCCACCCCAACGTCTATGGCATCGACATGCCCACGCGGGGCGAGTTGGTGGCCCATGGCCGTACGGTGGAGGAAATCCGCCAGGTCATCGGCGCCGATGCGCTCATCTACCAGGACGTGGAAGCCATGAAACAGACCGTGGGCAAGATCAACCCGCAGGTCACGGGCTTTGACGCCTCCTGCTTCGACGGCGTCTATATCACCGGCGACATCTCCGACGACGAAGTGGCCGCCCTCAACGAAGGCCGCAACCGGGGCGGCGAGGAAGAGCGCGAAGACACCTCGCGCCTGTCCCTGCCCAACGCGCAGGAAGCCTGATCAAAACGCTATTGAAAAGTGAGCTATTAGCGCTTGATGTAAAAGGATTTCAGATGAAAAACTATCTGAAAACCATGTGTATCAAGCGCAAGCAGCTCCTGTTTTTGAAGAAACCCATTCCCGCATGACCGCACCCAAAGTCCGCACCCGCTTCGCCCCGTCCCCCACGGGCTTCATCCACCTGGGCAACATCCGCTCGGCCCTGTACCCCTGGGCCTTCGCGCGCGCCACGGGCGGCGACTTCATCCTGCGCATTGAAGACACCGACCTGGAGCGCTCCAGCCAGGCTGCCGTGGACGTGATCATCGAAGGCATGGCCTGGCTCGGCCTGGACCACGACGAAGGCCCGTTCTACCAAATGCAGCGCATGGACCGCTACAAGGCCGTGCTGGCCGAGCTGCAGGCGGCAGGCCATGTGTACCCCTGCTACATGAGCGTGGCCGAGCTCGATGCCCTGCGTGAAAAACAGATGGCCGCCAAGGAAAAGCCCCGCTACGACGGCACCTGGCGCCCCGAGCCCGGCAAGACGCTGCCGCCCATGCCCGAAGGCGTGCAACCCGTGCTGCGCTTCAAGAACCCGCAGGGCGGGGCGGTGGTGTGGGACGACAAGGTCAAGGGCCGCATCGAGATCCGCAACGACGAGCTGGACGACCTGGTCATCGCACGCCCCGACGGCACACCCACCTACAACTTCTGCGTGGTGGTGGACGACATCGACATGGCCATCACCCACGTCATCCGCGGCGACGACCATGTGAACAACACGCCGCGCCAGATCAATATCTTCCGCGCGCTGGGCAAGGAGCCGCCGGTCTATGCCCACCTGCCCACCGTGCTCAACGAGCAGGGCGAAAAGATGAGCAAGCGCAATGGCGCCAAGCCCGTCACGCAGTACCGCGACGAGGGCTATCTGCCCGAGGCCATGGTCAATTACCTGGCGCGCCTGGGCTGGAGCCATGGCGACGACGAAATCTTCTCGCGCGCCCAGTTCCTCGAATGGTTCAACCTCGACCACCTGGGCCGCAGCGCCGCCCAGTTCGACGAGGCCAAGCTGCGCTGGGTGAACGCCCAGCACCTCAAGGCCATGGCCGACGACGCGCTGGCTGCCCTGGTGGCGCCGCAGCTGCAGCAGCGCGGTGTGTCGGCCGATGCGCTGGCCGACGGCAGGCTGGTGCGGATCTGCGCGCTGTTCAAGGACCGCTGCGACACCACGGTGGCGCTTGCCGACTGGGCCCAGGTGTTCTACGGCGATGTAACGCCGGTGGACGCCGAGCGTGCCCAGCATGTCACCGAGTCGATTGCCCCCGCGCTGGATGCGCTGGCCGATGCGCTGTCTGCCTGCGAATGGGGCAAGGCATCGATCAGCGCCGCCTTCAAGCAGGTGCTGGCCAGCCAGGGCCTGAAGATGCCGCAGTTGGCCATGCCAACGCGGGTGCTGACCGTGGGCACCGCCCACACGCCCTCGGTCGATGCCGTGCTGGAATTGGTCGGACGTGAAAAAGTTGTAGCGCGTTTGCGAAACCGCTAAAAATCTGTCTATAATTCAAGGCTCAGATGATGACGACAAACACCCAAGTGTTTAGCGCCATTAAGTGGGGGTATAGCTCAGCTGGGAGAGCGCTTGCATGGCATGCAAGAGGTCATCG
>DAIQRN010000067.1:0-9595 GCA_036786185.1 Acidovorax sp.
CCCCGGCGTGGCGGGCGCTGGCGCGCCAGCGGGCGGCTCCTTGGGCGCCAGCACCGCGCGCACGCGGTTGCCTGGGGCCGGAGCATCGCCCGCGGCGTTGGTGGCGGGGTTGCGCTGACCGTCCACGGTAAACATGTCGGTGAGGTTGTTGTACACGATGACGGCGCCGGTGATCTCGTCGCTGAGCACGGCGCCCCGGTAGCGGCGCAGCTCGGCGCGGGTGATGAAGCGCACGTTGTCGGCCCGGCCGTCGTACTCGATGACTTCGCTCTCGCCTTCGATGAACTCGTCGGGCGCGCCCGGGGCGGTGTCGCGCTTTTGGCGGAAGAAGGCACGCTTGCCGGGCTCGGCCGTGACCACGCCGTGCTGGTAGCCGTCGGCGTCCTGGCGCACGTCCAGCCGCGCGCCGCGCAGGATGAGGGTGCCCTTGGTCATGACCACGCGGCCCGAGAACACGCTGGTCTGCTTGAGCTCATCGTGGCGCAGGGCGTCGGCCTCGATGTTCATGGGCTTGGCGCGGTCTGCCTTTTCAGCATGGGCCGCGCCATGCAGGCAGGCCAGGGCCGCGAGCAGGAGTGTGGGGAGGAGGCGGTGTTTCATAGGGCACGAATCTTGCAGTTCATTGTAGCCATGCCATGGCGGCGCCCATGAAAAAAGCCCGCTTGCGCGGGCTTTCCTGTCGGGGACCTGCGCAGGCAGGCGGCCCGGGCCGTGTCAGCCTTTGCGCGCCATGGCCGCCAGCGACTCCACCACCTGCAGCACGTTCTGCATGCTGCCCGCCATGGTGCCGTCGGTGTAGTACTTGCCCGCCACGCCCATGGAGGGAACGCCCTCCACGCCATAGGCATCCTGCAGCTGCGATGCTCGGCGGATCTGGTTGGACACGGTGAAGGAGGCATAGACCTCCTTGAACTTGGCGGCGTCCACGCCCTGCTTGGCGACCCAGGCAAAGATTTCGTCGTCCTTGCCCATGCGGACCTTCTCGGCGTGGATGGCGCGGAACACCTTGGCGTGCAGTTCCTCAAGCTTGCCCATGCCTTCCAGGGCGTAGTACAACTTTTGCTGGGGCACAAAGCTGGCGTTGAAGGCCACGGGCACGCGGCGTATGGAAATATCCTTGGGCGCGGCCTTGGCCCAGGCGTCCAGCGTGGGTTCGAAGACGTTGCAGTGCGGGCAGCTGTACCAGAAGAACTCGATCACATCGACCTTGCCTGCGGGCGCATCGGGCGCCACGGGCTTGTCCAGGCGGCGGTAGTCCTTGCCCTCCTTGAACTGGCGGGCCTGGGCCAGCGCAGGTGCGGCCACCGGCAGGGTCAAGGCGGATGCGGCTACCGCCGAGGCGGCGGAAAAAGAAAACTCGCGGCGTTTCATGACAAGACTCTCCTGGTTCAGATCTGCAAAATGGGAGCTCCGCCCCCGTAAAAAGTTCAGAGTCAAGTTTTCAGCGCTGTACCCGCACCAAGGCCGACTCTACGCCTGAGCCATCCAGCTTCTCCTTGAGCTGAGCGGCATCGTCGCGCTTGGTGAACGGGCCCACGCGCACGCGAAAGACGAGCCGCCCATTTTGCTCACGTTCGCTCACGCGGGCTTCCCAGCCCAGCATGGCGAGCTTGGCACGCTGCGCATCGGCGTCCTGCTGGGTGCGGAAAGCGCCCGCTTGCACGTAATAGTCGAACGGGTCCACCGTCCCTTTGGCGGCGGCCTTGGCCAAATCACCCAACGGGTCCGCGCCCGGCTTACCTTCGGCCTTGGCGGCGGCTTCGGGCTTGCTGGCAGCAGGCTTGGGCGCGGGGGCGGCCGCCACCGCCGGGGCTTGCACGCCCGGCACGGGCGCCACCACGGCAGAGGCCGCAGCGGCGGGTGCGCGCGCCGGGGTTTTGCCATACAGCGGCGAGTTGGGGGCCCAGTTCTTGTTCTTCTGAGACTCGGCAGCGTCCAAGTCGACGCCCCGGCCGTTGCCCTTGTTCAGGAAGGGCACAGGCACTTTGGTCACGTACACGGCCACGGCCAGCGCGGCGCCCAGGCCCACGATGACCCCAACGATGAAGCCGATGATGGTTCCGCCCAGTTGCTTTTTCTTCATGGTAGTGATTGCTTACATTCTGACTGGGGCCGACACGCCCAGCACAGCCAGGCCATTGTGCAACACCTGCGCGGTGGCCGCGACGAGGGCCAGGCGCGCGCGCTTGACGGCCTCGTCGTCCACCAGGATGCGCTCGGCGTCGTAGTAGCTGTGGTAGCTGGCGGCCAGGTCGCGCAGATAAAAGGTGACATCGTGCGGCGCCTCGCCCTCGGCGGCGGCGGTGAGCATGTCGGGGTACTTGGCCAGCTGCAGCATCAGGGCCTGGGCCTGGGGGCCTTCCAGGGCCGACAGATCCACGTCCTTGAGCGACGCCACGTCGCCGCCACCGGCCTCCTGCCAGGCCCGCAGCACCGAGCAGATGCGCGCATGGGCGTACTGCACGTAGTACACGGGGTTGTCGTTGTTCTGCGCCACGGCCAGGTCCACGTCAAAGGTGTACTCGGTGTCGGGCTTGCGGCTGAGCAGGAAGAAGCGCACCGCGTCCTTGCTGGTCCACTCGATCAGGTCGCGCAGCGTGACGTAGCTGCCCGCGCGCTTGCTGATCTTGACCTCTTCGCCGCCCTTGACCACGCGCACCATGGTGTGCAGCACATAGTCGGGGTAGCCCTGCGGGATGCCCACGTCGGCCGCCTGCAGGCCCGCGCGCACGCGGGCAATGGTGCCGTGGTGGTCCGTGCCCTGGATGTTGACGACCTTGGAAAAGCCGCGCTCCCACTTGGCGATGTGGTAGGCCACGTCGGGCACGAAGTAGGTGTACGTGCCGTCCTGCTTGCGCATGACGCGGTCCTTGTCGTCGCCATAGTCCGTGCTCTTGAGCCACAGGGCGCCGTCCTGCTCGTAGGTCTTGCCGTTGGCCACCAGCTTGTTCACCGTGGCCTCGACGCGGCCGCTGGTGTACAGGCTGGACTCCAGGTAGTACTCGTCGAACTTCAGGTTGAAGGCCTGCAGGTCCTTGTCCTGCTCGTTGCGCAGGTAGGCCACGGCGAACTGGCGGACGTTGTCGTAGTCCTGCACGTCGCCGTTGGCGGTGAACTCGCGGTCGTCGGCCCGGATGGTGGCCTTGGCGAGGAAGGCGTCGGCGATGTCCTGGATGTAGTCGCCGTTGTAGAACGCCTTGCTGGCCGGATTGTCGGGGTCGGTGGGCCAGCAGTCGTCGCCGGGCTTGAAGCCCTGGGCGCGCAGCTGCGTGCTCTTGGTCAGGGTGTCGATCTGCACGCCCGCGTCGTTGTAGTAGAACTCGCGGTGCACGGCCCAGCCCTGGGTGCTGAACAGGTGGCAGATGGCATCGCCCAAAGCCGCCTGGCGGCCGTGGCCCACGTGCAGCGGGCCCGTGGGGTTGGCCGACACGAACTCGACCAGCACCTTGGCGCCCCGATCGGGCTGGTAGCCAAAGCGCTCGCCAGCGGCCAGCACCTCGCGCACCACTTCCTGCTTGGCGGCGGGTTGGAGGCGAATGTTGAGAAAGCCGGGGCCCGCGATCTCGATGGCCGCCACCCAACGTTGGAAGGCGGGCGTGGCCTGCAACGCGGCCTGCAGCTGTTCGCCCAAGGCGCGCGGGTTGAGCTTGAGCGGCTTGGCCAGCTGCATGGCGGCGGTGCAGGCGAAGTCGCCGTGCGCGGCCACTTTGGGCGATTCAAAGGCGGCGCGCCCAGCGGCGCCGGGCGACAACTTTTCCAGCTCGGCGGCGAGCGCCGCGAGCAATTCCTGTTTGACGGAGAGCATCCCGGGATTCTACGGGGGCGCCCCGTCATCCCGGAGCCCCTGGGCGGCGTTATGCTGGGTGACCCGCGTGCCGCATGCGCACCGGGTCATCCATCCACTTTCGCAGGAGCACTACATGAAGAAACTGCTTTCCCTGTTGGCCGTCGCCAGCCTCGCCCTCTCGTTCACCGCCCACGCAGCCGATGGCGACGCCAAGAAGGCCCCCACCGCCCAGCAAAGCAAGATGAAGACCTGCAACACCGAGGCGGGCGACAAGAAAGGCGACGAGCGCAAGGCTTTCATGAAAACCTGCCTGTCGGCCAATAAGGAAACCCAGCAGGACAAGATGAAGTCGTGCAACACCGACGCCAAGACCAAGGATCTGAAGGGCGACGAGCGCAAGGCCTTCATGAAGGGCTGCCTGTCCGGCGCCCCGGCCTGACGCATCCCCGCGCCCCAACTCCAGGCCCCGCCGCGCGCGGGGCTTTTTTATTTCGTGCCCACTCCCCGCGCCAGGAACACGGCCAGCAGCGGGATCAGCGCCAGCAGGTGCGCCTCGACCATCACCAGGCGGCGCGTGCTCTTCACCTCGGCCTCGCTGGGCAGGGCGCCCGTGGCGCGCAGGACCTTGCGCCAGCGCAGAAAGCGCACAGTGGGCACGATGGAGATCAGCCCAATCACCACGAACAGCGTCACCTTGGTGTGCAGCAGCGGCTGCGACCAGTACCAGCCCGCGCCCTTCATGCCCCACCAGGTGCGCGCCAGCCCCGTGGCCAGCACCACGATGGCGGAGATGCCATAGATCATATCCACGCGCGCCAGGCGCTCCACCACGGCGGGGTTGAGCCATTCCTTGCGGCACAGCGCCGCCTCGCTGGCAAGAAAGGTGGCCATCATGAGGATGGCCAGGATGTGGGCGTAGGCCAGCAGGGCTTCGGTGGTCATGCAAGGGGCTTTCGTGGCGGCAAGATGCGCCATCCTAACAACCCCCAGAGTTTCAGATCAAATTGGCCTTGAGCGCTTGATGGATAAGCGCAAGCAGCTATCAATTTTGATCAAACCACCTCGCCCCGCCAGAACGCGGGCTGGGCGTACTGGTGCTTGAGGTACTCGATCCACAGCCGCACGCGCAGCGGCAGGTGCTTGCGCTGGGGGAAGACGACGTAGATGCCGTTGGGCGGCGCGGCAAAGTCCTCCAGCACCGCCACCAGGCGGCCGGCGGCAATTTCGGCCTCCACCTCCCAGGTGCTGCGCCAGGCGATGCCCCAGCCGCCCAGGCACCAGTCGTGCAGCACCTGGCCGTCAGAGCAGTCGAGCGGGCCGCCGGGCTTGAGGTGCACGACCTCGGTGGAGCCATCGGGCTGCGGCACGCGGAACGCCCAGCCACGCGTCTGCGATGCGTCGCTCGACAGCGTGAGGCAGTCGTGCTGCACCAGCTCGGCCGGGGCGCGCGGCGTGCCGCGGCGGGCCAGGTATTCGGGGGTGGCCACGCACAGGCGGCGGTTGTCGGCAATGCGCACGCTGACCAGCGACGAGTCGGGCAGGTCACCCACGCGCACGGCGCAGTCAAAGCCTTCGCCCGCCAGGTCCACCACGCGGTCGCTGAGGTTCAGTGAGATGGTCACGTCCGGGTGCTCGGCCCGGAACCGGGGCACCAGGGGCGCCACGTGGCGGCGGCCAAAACCGGCCGGCGCGGTGATGCGCAGGTGCCCGGTGGCCTTGACGCCGCCTTCGGACACGCTGGCCTCGGCGTTGGCCACGTCGGACAGCAGGCGCTGGCAGTCTTCCAAAAAGGCGCTGCCCTCGTGCGTGAGGCTGATGCGCCGCGTGGTGCGCACCAGCAGCTTCACGCCCAGGTGCTCCTCCAGCGCGTCGAGCCGCCGCCCCATGATGGCGGGCGCCACGCCCTCGGCCTTGGCGGCGGCGGTGAGGCTGCCGCGCGTGGCCACGGAGACGAAGGATTCAAAAGCCTTGAGCTTGTCCATGGTAATTTTGAGGTCAAATTGGCCTCTAGCGCTTATGTAGCAAGCGCTAGCAGCTATCAATTGATGAGTATTCGTGCGTTTATCTTTGCGTAAAAGTCACTGGTTTAAAGATTTTCAGCGCCTTTATAGCAACAAACAATTGGAATACAGTCTTTCCATGGCCTGCTGCGGCGGGCTGACGGCTTTTCTTTTTTCTGTTTTTCATTTCTTCAAGGCGCCCCATGACCGATCGCACCACCGTTCACGGCCTGCAAGTGGCCACGTCCCTCTACCGCTTCGTTGAAGACAGGGTGCTGCCCGGCACCGGCGTCGAGAGCGGCCAGTTCTGGAAGGGCTTTGACGCCATCGTGTCCGACCTGGCCCCGCGCAACATCGCCCTGCTGGCCGAGCGCGACCGCCTGCAGGCCGAGCTGGACACCTGGCACCAGGCCAACCCCGGCCCCATCACGAACATGGTGGCCTACCGCGGCTTTCTGGAAAAGATTGGCTACCTGGTGCCTCAGCCTGCCGAGGCGCAGGCCACGACCACCAACGTCGATGACGAATTGGCCGTGCAGGCCGGCCCGCAGCTGGTGGTGCCCATCCTGAACGCGCGCTACGCTCTGAACGCCGCCAACGCCCGCTGGGGCAGTCTGTACGACGCGCTGTATGGCACCGATGCGATTCCCGAAACCGACGGCGCCGAGAAGGGCAAGGGCTACAACCCCGTGCGCGGTGCCAAGGTGATCGCCTTCGCACGCCAGGTGCTCGACGACACGGCGCCGCTGGCTGCGGGCTCGCACAAGGAGGCCACCGGCTACAAGGTGGAAGGCGGCCAGCTGGTGGTGTCGCTCGCCAATGGCAGCACCACGGGCCTGCAGGACGCATCGCAGTTCAAGGGCTACCAGGGCAACGCCGCCGCGCCCTCGTCGGTGCTGCTGCAGCACAACGGCCTGCACCTGGACATCCAGATCGACCGCGCCACGCCCATCGGCCAATCCGACGCGGCGGGCGTGAGCGACCTGGTGCTGGAAGCGGCCCTGTCCACCATCCTGGACCTGGAAGACTCTGTGGCCGCTGTGGACGCCGAGGACAAGGTGCTGGGCTACAGCAACTGGCTGGGCATCATCCAGGCCACGCTGACCGAGCAGGTGAGCAAGGGCGGCAAGACCTTCACGCGCGGGCTGAACGCTGACCGCATCTACACCGGCCCCGCCGGAGGCGAAGTGCGCCTGCATGGCCGCTCGCTGATGTTCCTGCGCAACGTGGGCCATTTGATGACCAACCCGGCCATCCTGTGGACGGACGCGCAAGGTGCGCAGCGCGAGATCCCCGAGGGCATCATGGACGCCGTGGTGACCACCGCCATCGCCCTGCACGACCTGCAGGGCCACGGCGCCAATGGAATCCGCAACTCCCGCAAGGGCAGCGTCTATATCGTCAAGCCCAAGATGCACGGCCCCGCCGAAGTCGGCTTTGCCGCCGAGCTGTTTGGCCGCGTCGAGAAGCTGCTGGGCCTGCCCGACAGCACCGTCAAGCTGGGCATCATGGACGAGGAGCGCCGCACATCGGTCAACCTGAAGGCCTGCATTGCCGCCGCCAGCGGCCGCGTGGCCTTCATCAACACCGGCTTCCTGGACCGCACGGGCGACGAGATGCACACCGCCATGCACGCCGGCCCCATGGTGCGCAAGGGCGACATGAAGACCAGCGCCTGGATCCAGGCCTACGAGAAGAACAACGTGCTGGTGGGCCTGTCGTGCGGCCTGCGCGGCAAGGCGCAGATCGGCAAGGGCATGTGGGCCATGCCTGACCTGATGGCCGAGATGCTCAAGCAAAAAATCGCCCACCCCAAGGCCGGCGCCAACACCGCCTGGGTGCCCAGCCCGACCGGTGCCACGCTGCACGCGCTGCACTACCACCAGGTCAAGGTGAGCGACATCCAGATCGAGCTGGAAAAGACCGACGCCAATGCCGAGCGCGACAACCTGCTGACCGGCCTGCTCACCGTGCCCGTGGCCACCGCCCCGAACTGGAGCGATGCCGAGAAGCAGCAGGAGCTGGACAACAACGCCCAGGGCATCCTGGGCTACGTGGTGCGCTGGGTGGACCAGGGCGTGGGCTGCTCCAAGGTGCCCGACATCCACAACGTGGGCCTGATGGAAGACCGCGCCACGCTGCGCATCAGCAGCCAGCACCTGGCCAACTGGCTGCACCACGGCGTGGTGACCGAGGCGCAGGTGCGCGCCACCTTCGAGCGCATGGCGGCGGTGGTGGACGGGCAGAACGCAGGCGACCCGCTCTACAAGCCCATGGCCGGTCACTTCACCACCAGCATGGCCTACCAGGCCGCATGCGACCTGGTCTTCAAGGGCATGGCGCAGCCCAGCGGCTACACCGAACCGCTGCTGCACGCCTGGCGCCTCAAGCTCAAGGCTGCGGCCTGATGCCATTCAATTGATCGCTGCCAGCGCTTGTCAGACAAGCGCTGGAGGCCGATTTGACTCATATAAGGCACTCTTCGGAGTGCTTTTTTCTGGCCCCTGCCGCACGTACACTGCAACCAGCATGTGTCCCAGCACCCAGCCCACCGCCGCCGTCTGTCCCTTGTGCGGGCAGCCCAACCAATGCGCCGTCGCGGCGGGCCGCCCGGCGCATAGCTGCTGGTGCATGACGGCCGCCATCTCGCCCGAGGTGCTGGCCGCCATTCCCGAGGCAGAGCGGGGCAAAACCTGCATCTGTCCAGCCTGCGGAAAGGTCGCGCCGAGCGCGCCGCAGCCACTATGATTTCTGCTTCGCTTTTTCATCTCCAGGAGACTCTTATGCCCACGTACCACATCGAAATGATGGAAGGCCGCACGGTCGAACAAAAGCGCAAGCTGGTGGAGGAGATCACCCGCGTGTCCGTGGAAGTGCTGGGCGGCTCGCCCGAATCGGTGGATATCCTGATCACCGACGTGAAGCGCGAGAACTGGGCCACCGGTGGCAAGCTCTGGCTGGAACGCAGCTGAGCCTTTTGCCCCCGCCATGAACATGCCGCCGGGCACGCCGTCCGCGTTGAAGTATGGAGCTTGATCCATGTGCCAACTGCTTGGCATGAACTGCAACGTCCCCACGGACGTGACCTTCAGCTTCACCGGCTTTGCGCAGCGCGGCGGCAGGACAGACCACCACAGCGACGGCTGGGGCATTGCTTTTTTTGAAGGCAAGGGCCTGCGGCACTTTGTGGACCACCAGGCGGCGATGGACTCCCCGGTGGCCGAGCTGATCCGGCGCTACCCCATCAAAAGCCGCAACGTCATCGCCCACATCCGCAAGGCGACACAAGGCGTGGTCAGCCTGCAAAACTGCCACCCCTTTGTGCGCGAGCTCTGGGGGCGCTACTGGGTATTTGCCCACAATGGCGACCTCAAAGACTTCCGGCCCCGCTTGCACTCGCACTTTCACCCTGTGGGAGACACCGACAGCGAGCACGCCTTCTGCTGGATCATGCAGGAGCTGGCCAAATCCCATGCCAGCGTGCCCAGCATCAAAGAGCTCACTCTGACGCTGAAGGAACTGGCCGCGCGCCTTGCGCCGCGAGGGACTTTCAATTTTCTGCTGTCAAATGGCCAGGCACTGTGGAGCCATGCGTCCACCAGCCTTTACTACATCGAGCGCAAGCACCCGTTTGGCGAAGCACAACTGAGCGACGAAGACGTGCGCCTGGATTTCTCACGCGAAACCAGCGAAAAGGACGAGGTGGCCGTGATCGTCACCAGCCCACTGACCACCAACGAAACCTGGACCGCCTTTGGACAAGGCGAATTGCTGGTATTTGCGGAGGGGCGGAAGATCGTGATTTGAA
>DAIQRN010000499.1:0-2269 GCA_036786185.1 Acidovorax sp.
TCGCCCATGATCACGTCAAACGCCGACAGGCGGTCGCTGGCCACCATCAGGATGCGGTCATCTCCCACGGCGTAGTTGTCGCGCACCTTGCCACGGGCCAGCAGGGGCAGGGAGGTGAGGGCCGAAGTGTGCAGGGCTTGGGGGCTGGGCTGGGTCATGGTGGTAGTGCGGGCAGGCGGAGCGTGAAGAGGGTTCCGTGCCAGGAAAGTGTTAAGGATTGCGGGCGATCAGGGCTGCTTCGAACCGTTTGATTTTACGCAGCAGCGCACCGGGTGGGGCCCCGGCTCTGGGCGGCTGCGCGCAAGGCCGTGGCAATGCAGGGGGTGCCTTGCAAGGCGGGCAACTGCCGCGTTGGTGGGGCACGCACTGGGGGGCGTTTTGGGGACTTTGCCCACAGCCGACCCATTGTGCGCGTTTTTTTTCGCCGTGGCACCTTCACCGACATAACCCGCCCGCCAAGGGCGGTATGGGATTGCTTTTGGCATTGCGCGGGGGCATAGTGAACTCGCATCGACGCATGTATCCGAGTTAGCCGGGCCGTTCCTTTGATCCAGAGCGGCATTTTTGTCAAAGAGCCACAGGAGACTTACTTATGAACTTGACGATCAGCGGTCACCACCTCGAAGTTACCCCCGCCTTGCGCAATTACGTCACGACCAAGCTCGACCGGATCACGCGCCATTTCGATCAGGTAGTGGACGTCAAGGTGCTGCTGACAGTAGAGAAACAGAAGGAAAAAGAGAAACGGCAGCGAGCGGAATGCAATATCCACGTCAAGGGAAGCGACCTGTTTGCAGAAAGCTCCCATTTCGACCTGTATGCCGCTGTGGACGAGCTCGTGGACAAGATGGATCGCCAGGTCGTGCGCCATAAAGACCGCATCCAGGACCACTACGACGCATCCAAACGCGAGATGCTCGCGTAAGCCATGCAGATGCGCTGCCTGTCGGCCGCAGCCGCCCCCCGGGGCGGTTTTTTTGTGGCTTGCGGGTTTTGATCAGGGTTTCTGCCAATGTGTGCATAATTGTTTCCTTGACCATGAACCGACTCGCCTCCATCCTGCCCTCCGCTCAAGTGCTCGTGAGCGTTGACGCCACCAGCAAGAAGCGTGCTTTCGAAGAAGCGGGTCTCCTGTTTGAAGGCCAGCACGGTCTTTCGCGGGCGCTGATCACCGACAGCCTCTTTGCGCGTGAGCGACTAGGCTCCACGGGCCTGGGACACGGCGTGGCCATTCCGCATGGCCGCATCAAGGGCCTCAAGGCGCCGATGGCGGCGGTGTTTCAACTCGCGCAGCCGATTGGTTTCGATGCGCCCGACGAAATGCCGGTTGGGTTGCTCATTTTTCTGCTCGTACCCGAAGCCGCGACCCAGAAGCACCTGGAAATCCTCTCCGAAATTGCCGAGCTGCTGAGCGACTCGGTGCTGCGCGAGAGGCTCAAGGCGTGTGACGACGCCGCGGTGCTGCACGGCATGATCGCCGGTTGGCAGTCCACCCAGGCCGCCTGATTTTTTCTTCGCCTTCGCGGGACTGTCTTGAAGCCCAACGTCGTCAGTGCCGATGTCCTGTTTGAGGAATTCCGGGGCACCCTGAAATGGGAATGGGTGGCCGGCCTTGGTGCTTCCGAGCGGCGCTTTGACGAAGTGGCCGTGCGTGCGGCACGCTCGGGCGCCGATCTGGTGGGGTATCTCAACTACATCCACCCCTATCGGGTGCAGATTCTGGGCGAGCGAGAAATCGCCTACCTCGTCAATGCCACCCCCGAAGACTGCCAGCGCCGCATCGCGCGCATTGTCACGCTGGAGCCGCCCGTGCTGGTGCTGGCCGATGGCCAGGTTGCGCCGGATGCGCTGCTGTCCATGTGCGAGCGCGCACAAATCCCCATGTTCGCCACGCACGAGTCGTCGGCGTTCGTCATTGATGTGCTGCGTGCCTACCTGTCCAAGCACTTTGCCGACCGCACCACGATGCACGGCGTGTTCATGGACATTCTGGGCCTGGGCGTGATGATCACGGGTGAATCCGGCCTGGGCAAAAGCGAGCTGGGCCTGGAGTTGATCTCGCGCGGCAACGGCCTGGTGGCCGACGATGCGGTGGATCTGTACCGCATCAACCAGACCACCATTGAGGGCAAGTGCCCCGAGCTGCTGCAGAACCTGCTGGAAGTGCGCGGCATTGGCCTCCTGGACATCCGCGCCATCTTTGGTGAAACCGCCGTGCGCCGCAAGATGCGCCTCAAGCTCATCGTGCACCTGGTGCGCAAGGAAACGC
>DAIQRN010000068.1:0-9531 GCA_036786185.1 Acidovorax sp.
TGACCGGCGTGCTGGCCGTGGCCGTGGCCTCGCCCTGCACGGCGCCGTTCATGGGTGCGTCGCTGGGCCTCACTGCCACGCTGCCCGCACCACAGGCGCTGGCCGTGTTCGCGGCGCTGGGCGCGGGGCTGGCGCTGCCGTACCTGGCGGCCAGCTTGGTGCCCGCCGTCGCCCGCGCCCTGCCCCGCCCCGGCGCGTGGATGGACACCTTCCGCAAGCTCATGGCCTTCCCCATGCTGGCCACGGTGGTCTGGCTGGTGTGGGTGCTGGGCCAGCAAAGCGGCATCGATGGTGCAGGTGCGCTGCTGATCCTGCTGGTGGGGCTGTCGCTGGTGGTGTGGGCCCTGTCGCTGGCCGGGCGTGCGCGGGTTTGGATGGCCAGCGTATCCATCGCGGCGATGGCGCTGCTGGTCTGGTCCTTTGCGCCGCACATCACCAACGTGCCCACCACGCCAAGCGCCACCCAGGCGTCGTCGGCCACCGGCTGGCAACCCTGGGCACCCGGCGCGGCGGAGCAGATCGTGGCCGGCGGCCGCCCCGTGTTTGTCGATTTCACCGCAGCCTGGTGCGTGACCTGCCAGTACAACAAGAAGACCACTCTGGCCCACGCCGACGTGCTGGCCGACCTGCAGGCCAAGAACGTCGCCCTGCTGCGCGCCGACTGGACGCGCCGCGACCCTGCCATCACCGCCGCCCTGGCCGCACTGGGCCGCAGCGGCGTGCCGGTGTACGTGTTCTACCCCCCCGGCAAGCCACCCGTGGTGCTGACCGAGGTGCTGAGCGTGAACGAGGTGCGCGCCGTGATCGCGACGCTCTGACGCCGCCCGCCATCAGCCGGTGTTGAACCTGGCCCAAATCGTCGTTTATAAGTAACAAACAGGGGTATTACTTCCGATTGTCACATCCAAAAGGTTCAATCAAGCGGTGTTTTAGGTGTTTTCCCTATTGAAAACTTTGCAAAAATGATTTGAAGCCTTTCGGAGCACTCATGAAAAAATCCCTGATCGCACTGGCCGTGCTGGGCACCGTCACCACCCTCGCCTCGGCCCAGTCCAGCGTCACGCTATACGGCCGCGTTGATGGCGGCCTAGGCAAGCCCTTCGGCGGCAAGGCGCAAATGATCAGCAGCTACAAGGAATCCACCATGCTCGGCGTGCGCGGCCAGGAGGACTGGGCGGCGGACTGAAGGCGATCTTCAATTTCGAGCAGGGCATCGACATCGAGTCCGGCGCAGGCGGCACCTGGAACCGCGCCGCCTCGTTGGGCATTGGCGGTGGATTTGGCGAGGTCAGCGTGGGCCGCATGACCACGCCGCAAAACCGCACCATGGGCGTGTTCGACCTCAACGGCTCGGCCAACAACACCTCGGCGCTGAGGAATCTGGGCCTGGAGACCGACGGCAACCTGGGCGGCAGCCGCGCCAACAGCCAGCTCATGTACACCTCGCCCAAGCTGGGCGGCTTTCAGGCGCGTGCTGCGGTGGTCATGAAGGAGGACAAGGGGTCAGCGCCCGCAGCAGGCACCGCCGATGCGCGCAAGACCTCCTACCAGTTGGCCGCAAGCTACCAAAGCGGCCCCCTCAGCCTGGGCGCCGCTGTGCAGAGCAAGATGGCCGAAGGCGCTGCGAACCGCAACGGCTACTCCCTGGGAGCGCGCTACAACTTCAGCACGTTTGCCCTGAGCGCGCTGTACACCCAGGACGAGACCTACGCCACCGGCAAGGGCTTTGGCCTGGGCGTGTCCGTGCCCCTGGGTGCCCTCGTGGTCGGCGCACAAGTGGCCCGCGTGACGGACAACCCCAACCCCGCCCGCGAAGACGCCACGGCCTTTGAACTGTTTGCCAACTACCACCTGTCCAAGCGCACCCTGCTGTACGCAGGCTACGGCGGCCTGAACAGCGCGGGCAAGATTGCCAAGGGCACGACGGGCGCCAACACCTTCGGCATGGGCATGGTGCACCGCTTCTAAAAAGCCAGCAGCCTCGCGCATTGGCAATGGCGGGCGCCATCGCATGGCACCGGCCCGGCTCAATGACCGCCCGCAGAGGCTGCAGGTGCCCCCAACCGCTGCGACAGGACTTGCGCCGCATCGCGCAGGTGCTGCGCTGCCAGACTGTCCGGCCCCATGCGCAGCGTGGCGCTGGGGCCGATGGCGGTGAGGCACAGCACGAACTCGCCAAACCCGTTGAACACCGGCACGGCCAGCGCGCTCACGCCGGACAGCAGCTGGTCCACCACTTCGCCGATGCGATGGGCACGCACGGCCTCCAGCTCAGCGGCGAAGGCCGGGTCCGCCAGCGCCCCCGCATAGCCTTCCGCCGCCAGCGCCGCCGCCACGCGCCCCGGCGGGCCAAAGGCCGCGAACACCTTGCCCGTGGCTGTGTGCCGCACCGACGCGGTGGTGCCATGGCGCATGGCCACATACACAGCCGTAGGGCCTTCTTCCACACGGATGATGGTGGGTCCGTTGTCACCCCAGACAGAAGCCGACACGGTGTAGCCGATGCGCTGGGCCAGCGCGGGCAACTCGGCAATGGCCAGCCGCACGGGGTCTACCTGCTGCAGGCTGATCAGCCCCAGCTGCATGGCCAGAGGGCCCAGGCCGTAGTGGCCACTTACTGCGTCCTGCTCGATAAGGCCAAGCTTGCCGAAACTCACCAGGTAGGGATGGGCCTTGGCGGCCGTCATGTCCGCCGCGCGCGCCAGGTCCTTCAGGGCCATGCGGCGCCCAGCGCGCGCCAGCACCTTGAGCAGTTGCCCACCCACCTCCACGCTCTGGATCCCACGCGGCTTGCGCGCGTTGTCATCGTCATCAGGGGAGGAAAACTCAGAAAAACGTGTTGACATAGGGCGATTGTCCATGCGTTAGGGCCTGCCTTGGCCCCTCGGGTTTTTACTTAATCAAATGAATTAGACATTGGCGAATTTTTTGCCTACCATAGCGAAATTCCGTTTAGATAAATTCATTCGTCATTAACGAATTTCCACCATGACCAAGACCTTCGCCTCCGCCGCCGACCTCGAAGTGAAAAAGGTGAGCTTCGACAAGCTCTCCGACCATGCCTACGCCTACACGGCCGAGGGCGACCCCAACACCGGCATCATCATCGGCGACGACGCGGTGATGGTCATCGACACCCAGGCCACGCCTGTGATGGCGCAGGACGTGATCCGCCGCATCCGCGAGGTGACGGACAAGCCCATCAAGTACGTGCTGCTCTCGCACTACCACGCGGTGCGCGTGCTGGGCGCGAGCGCTTATGGCGCCGAGCACATCATCGCCAGCCAGGACACGCGCGACCTCATCGTGGAGCGCGGCCAGTTCGACAAGGACAGCGAGATCGGCCGCTTCCCGCGCCTGTTCCAGAACGTGGAGAGCGTGCCCCCGGGCCTGACCTGGCCCACCATGACCTTCACCGGCAGGATGACGCTGTGGCTGGGCAGCCTGGAGGTGCAGATCCTGCAGCTGGGCCGGGGCCACACCAAGGGCGACACGGTGGCCTGGCTGCCGCAGGAAAAAATCCTGTTCAGCGGCGACCTCGTGGAGTTCGACGCCACGCCGTATGCGGGCGACGCCTACTTCCAGGACTGGCCGCAGACGCTGGACAACATCGCCGCGCTGCAGCCCGAGAAGCTCGTGCCCGGCCGCGGCGCCGCGCTGCAGACGCCCGCGCAAGTGCAGGCCGGGCTGGCCGGCACGCGCGCCTTCATCAGCGACCTGTATGCCAGCGTGAAGGAAAGCGCGGCCAAAGGCGAAGACCTGCGCAAGGTCTACGAGGCCACGTTCGCCAAACTGCAGCCCAAGTACGGCCACTGGGTCATCTTCAACCACTGCATGCCCTTCGACGTGACCCGCGCCTACGACGAGGCCACGCAATACCCCGATCCGCGCATCTGGACCGCCGAGCGCGACGTGCAGATGTGGAAGGCGCTGGAAGGCTGACCATGAACCCCAGAGACATTCCCCCGGAAGCCTTTGGCGGCACGGGCGCCGAGGTGCAGGCCCTCGAATTCGGCTATGTGCGCTCGCCCGACCAGGACAGCGCCGCGCCCGCGCGGCACCCTGTCGTCATCGTCGGCGCGGGCCCCGTGGGGCTGTCGCTGGCCATCGACCTGGCCCAGCGCGGCCAGCGCGTGGTGGTGCTGGACAACGACCACAAGCTCTCCATCGGATCGCGCGCCATCTGCTTTTCCAAGCGCACGCTGGAGATCTGGGACCGCTTGGGCGTGGGCCAGCGCATGGTGGACAAAGGCGTTTCGTGGAACGTGGGCAAGGTGTTCCTCAAGGAAGAGCAACTCTATGAGTTCAACCTTCTGCCCGAGGAAGGCCACGAGCGCCCTGCCTTCATCAACCTGCAACAGTATTACGCCGAGGCCTACCTGGTGGAGCGGGCGTTGCAGCTGCCCGGCATCGACATCCGGTGGCACAACAAGGTGGCGGCCGTGGCCCGCCGCGACGACGGTGCCCTGCTGGACATCGAGACGCCCGAGGGCAGCTACCAAATCGACGCGCAGTGGCTGGTCGCCTGCGACGGCTCGCGCTCGCCGGTGCGGCAGATGCTGGGGCTGGAAAGCAAAGGACGCATCTTCCAGGACCGCTTTCTGATCGCCGACGTGCGGTTGCGTGGCGATGCGGACTTTCCCACCGAACGCTGGTTCTGGTTCGACCCGCCCTTTCATCCCGGCCAGAGCGTGCTGCTGCACCGACAGCCCGACAACGTCTGGCGCATCGACTTCCAGCTGGGCTGGGACGCCGACCCCGAGGAGGAAAAGAAACCCGAGAACATTCTCCCGCGCGTGCAGGCCCTGCTGGGCGCGGATGCGCAGTTCGATCTGGACTGGGCCAGCGTCTATACCTTCGCCTGCCTGCGCATGGACAGCTTCGTGCACGGCAGCGTCATCTTCGCGGGCGACAGCGCGCACGGCGTATCGCCCTTTGGTGCACGTGGCGCCAACAGCGGCGTGCAGGATGCAGAGAACCTGGCCTGGAAGCTGGATTGGGTCCTGAAGGGCCGCGCCAGCCCCGCGTTGCTGGCAACCTACGGGCCAGAGCGCGAATACGCGGCCGACGAGAATCTGCTCAACTCCACACGCGCCACCGACTTCATTACACCCAAGAGCGAGGCAAGCCGCCTGTTCCGCGACGCGGTGCTGCACCTGGCGCGCGACCATGCTTTCGCGCGCCGCATCGTCAACAGTGGACGGCTGTCGGTGCCTGCCACGCTGCGCGAATCACACCTGAACACACCCGACACCGATACCTTTGCCGGCACGCAGGTGCCAGGTGCCGTGCTGCTGGACGCGCCCCTCACCCAAAACGGCCATCCCACCTGGCTGCTGCGTGCGCTGGGGCCGGACTTCACGCTGCTGGTCTTTGGCCCGGCGCCCGGCTGGGCCACCGCACTGCCCCAGGTGCAGGTACTGCAGATTGGCGTGGATGTGGAGGATGTCCAGGGTCTGGCGGCGCAGCGGCTCGATGCGCGCCCCGGCACCGCCTACCTGGTACGGCCCGACCAGCACGTGTGCGCGCGCTGGCGCGCGCCTGAAGAAACCGCCGTGCGCGCAGCGCTGGCCCGCGCCACGGCCCACGAGGACAACCGCCCATGCTGAACACCCAGCCCCACCTGCAGGCCTGCGACGATTTCTACGAAGCGCTGATCGCCGCGCACCACAACCTGCCCGCGCCCGAGAGCCACGCCATGAACGCCCGGCTGGTTTTGCTGTTGGCCAACCACATCGGCGACCAGAGCACGCTGCTGCAGGCGCTGCAGTTGGCGCGCGGCAATGCTCCACAAGGCGCGCCAGCCGCTGCACCGGAGCGGCTGGCCATCACACCCGTGGTGCCCACGCACGCCACGGCCTGACGCAGCGCCCAGCGCCGCCGACGGCGGCGCTGCCTTACTTGGTGAACTTGCCGTCGCGGCCCATCATCAGCAGGTCCACGAACTTGCCGGAGCTGTGCTGGCTGGCGGACAGCTCCACGGGGTAGCCCCCCAGATTCACGTTCCGCATGGTCTCCATGGCCTGCACCAGGCCGACGCGCGTGGGCTTGGCGCCAGCGCGCTGCAGCGCCTCCACCAGGAACCGGGCCGAGATGAAACCTTCCATCTGGCTGAAGGTGAACTCCGTGATGCCCTTGGCCTTGGCCAGCGCCTGGAATTCGCGCGTGATGGGCAGGCTCATGTTCCACGGCGACGGCACCACCTGGGAGACCACCACGCCCCGCGCCCGCGCACCCAGCGCCTGGACAAGCTGCGCATTGCTGATGACCGACATCATGTAGAACGTGGTCTTGTGACCAGCGGTCATGTAGGCATCCACGAAATCCACACTGGGCTTGCCCGCGCTGATCACGATGACGGCCTGCGGCGTCTGCTTGGCCACCACCTCCACGGCAACGGCCATCTTCGAGCCGTCCACCTCCAGCGGTGCCTGGGCTACGAGGGTCACGTTGTAGGTCTTTGCGGATTTCTCGACCGAGGCCAGCCCGCCCGTGCCAAAGGCGTTGTTCAGGTAAACCGCCGCAATGCGCGAGATGCCGACCGAGGCCAGTTGCTTGATGGTGGCGTCCAGTTCGCTCGCATAGCCCGCCTTGATGTTGAAGACGTAGCGGCTGCTGGCCTGGCGCAGGCCCTCGGACCCGGTGAACGGGGCAATGAACGGCACGCCGCGCTCCTCGGCGATGGGCAGTGCCGCCAACGAGGGGGGCGTGCCGGCGTACTGGAACAGGGCCAGCACCTTCTCCTCGTCGATGAATTTCTTCGTGTTGTCGGCGGCCTTCTTGGGATCGTAGGCATCGTCAAGCGCCACCACGCGGATCTTGCGGCCGTGCACGCCGCCTGCGGCATTGACATGGTCGAAGTAGAGGCTGGCGCCCTGGCGCACCTCGGTGGTGATCGCCGCCAGCGGGCCGTCCAATTGGCACGACTGGCCCAGGAAAATCTCGCCGTCCTTCCCGCCCGCTGCGTCCTGGGCGCGGACGGCACCGGCGGCCCAGCCCAGCGCGAAGGTGAGCGCCAGGCGCCTGCGGGCCAGGCCTTGACGTGAAAGAGGTGGAATGTCTGCACGCATGCTGTCTGTCTCCTCGGGGCTTTCACAACGCAAAACCTCCCCATGCCGGGCCTGTACCTCGCATGCAGAAGGTGGGGGAAAACGGAGCGGCGGCTGCACCGGGCAGCCGCCTAGTGGCCTAGTGACCTCAAGGGCCTCAAGGGCGTCAGGCGCTTTCGGCCGCGGCGTGCACAGCGCCACCCATACCCAAGTAGGTGTCAATGATGCGGCGGTCGCCCAGCAGGTCCTGCGCGGCGCCCGTGAGCGCGACGGCGCCCATCTCCAGCACATAGGCGCGGTCGGCCACGCGCAACGCGGCGCGCGCGTTCTGCTCGACCAGTAGCACCGACACACCATGCGCCCGCAGCGAGGACACGACCTGCAGCACCTCGCGCACGATGAGCGGCGCCAGGCCCAGCGAGGGCTCGTCCAGCATCAACAGGCGCGGGCGCGCCATCAGCGCGCGGCCGATGGCCAGCATCTGGCGCTCTCCGCCCGAGAGTGTGGAGGCCATCTGCGCACGACGTTCGCGCAGGCGCGGGAAGATGTCGAACACCTCGCCCATGCGCTGCGCCTGGTCGCGCTGGCCACGGCGCCAGCGCGAGAAGCCGCCCAGCAGCAGGTTGTCTTCCACCGACATCTCACCGAACAGCTCGCGCTTTTCAGGCACCAGAGCGACACCGCGCGCCACCATGGCCTCGACGCTGGGGCGGGCAATGCGCTCGCCCGCCAGCGTGATGGAGCCGGTGGCGGGCAGCAGCCCCATGGCGGCGCACAGCAACGTGGTTTTGCCCGCGCCGTTGGGGCCGATCACGGTGACGATCTCGCCTTCGTTCACGTCGAGCCGGACCTGGTGCACGGCCTCCACCGCGCCATAAGAGACGGAAAGGTCTTGCAATTGCAGCAAGGCGGTCATGCGGTGGCTCCTTCGGCGGTAGCGGGCATCTCGTCGTCGGCTCCGCCCAGGTAGGCGTCGAGCACGCGCTGGTTGCTCTGCACCTCTGCGGGCGTGCCGCTGGCGATCACGGTGCCGAACTCCAGCACGGTGATGCGGTTCGCGAGGTTCATCACAAACTCCATGTCATGTTCCACCACCAGAATGCCCAGGCCTTCGGCGCGTAACTGGCGCAGCAGGTCGGCCAGGGCCTTTTTTTCCAGGTGGCGCAGACCGGCGGCGGGCTCGTCGAGCAGCAAGATGGCCGGCTGCCCCGCCAGGGCGCGCGCGATCTCGACGATGCGCTGCTGCCCCAGGGCCAACGATGCGGCGGGCGCATCGGCATGGGCGCCCAGGCCGCAGCGCTCGATCTGGCGGCGTGCCTCGGCCAGCAGGGCGGCCTCTTCGGCACGGTCCATGCGCAGCATCGAGGCCAGCCAGCCCCGGTGGGCCCGCTGGTGCGCACCCAGGGCCACGTTCTCGACCACGCTGCGCTGGCCCAACAGGCGCACATGCTGGAAGGTGCGCGCCATGCCCAGCCGCGCAAAGGCGCGCGAAGGGCTGCGCAGCATGGCCTGGTCCATCAGGCGCACTTCGCCCTCGGTGGCATCGTCCACGCCCGAGATCATGTTGAAAAAGGTGCTCTTGCCCGCGCCGTTGGGGCCGATGAGGGCATGCACTTCACCGGCCTTCACATCCATCGACACGTTGTTGTTGGCAATGAGCCCGCCAAAGCGCTTGGTCACGTTGCGCGCCTGCAGCAGCACGCTGCCAGGGGCCGGCAGCTTGCGCTGCTCCAGCGGCTTGGACTGGCGCACGGCGCGCGGTGCCTCGCGGCGCAGCCAGCGCCCGCTCAGCCGATTGAGCGTGGGCCACAGGCCGTCGGCAAAGCGCTGCAGCACGAAGACCATGAGCAGGCCGAAGACGATGACCTCAAAGTTGCCGCTGGTGCCCAGGAGCGAGGGCAGCAGGTCCTGCAGCTTTTCCTTGAGCAGGGTGATCAGCGTGGCGCCCAGCACCGCACCCCACAGGTGGCCCGCTCCGCCGACCACGGCCATGAACAAATACTCGATGCCAATGTTCAGGTTGAACGGCGTGGGGCTGACAAAGCGCTGCAGGTGCGCATACAGCCAGCCCGAGATGGCCGCCAGCAGTGCAGCCAGCACGAACAGCTTGATGCGGTAGCGCGCGGTGTCCACGCCCATGGACTCGGCCATGACCCGCCCGCCCTTGAGCGCGCGGATGGCGCGGCCCTCGCGCGAGTCGAGCAGGTTGTGCAGCAGCCACAGCGCCACCAGCAGCACCGCCCAGATCAGCACGCCAATGGCGCGCGGCGAGGCCAGCGACAAGCCAGCCACCACCAGCGGCGGCACGCCAGTAATGCCGGTCTGCCCGCCCAGGAACTCCATGTTGCCGAACAGGTAGTACAGCGACAGGCCCCAGGCAATGGTGCACAGCGGCAGGTAGTGGCCCGACAGCTTGAGCGTGACCGCACCCAGGCCCCAGGCCACCGCGAAGGTGATCAAGAGACCGAGCACCAGGCCCACC
>DAIQRN010000500.1:0-2256 GCA_036786185.1 Acidovorax sp.
TGATCATCGTGGACGCCGAAAGCGAGGCCCGCGACGCGCTGGAGCATGTGGTGATGGCCACGCGCGACGCGCGCCGCCCCATCGTGATGTTCACCAACGACGAGGACACCTCGCACGTGAAGGACGCGGTGGCGGCGGGCGTGTGCGCCTACATCGTGGCCGGGCTGGCGCCGCAGCGCATACGCCCCATCCTGGACGTGGCCATGGCCCGGTTTGCGCACGAGCAGGCCCTGCGCGCCGAACTGGCCGACGCCCGGACCGAGCTGCAGGAGCGCAAGACCATCGACCGCGCCAAGGGCCTGCTCATGCAGCGCCAGGGCCTCACCGAACAGGCGGCCTACGAGAAGCTGCGCAAGACGGCCATGGACAAGGGCCTGCGACTGGGCGAAGTGGCGCGGCGGATGCTGGAGATGGTGGACCTGCTGGGGTAAGGCGCGTGCTCATTCCCGCAGAAAGGACAGCAGCGCGTCATTGAACGCCTGCGCGTGCGACACGTTCAGCCCATGGGGTGCGCCGTTGATCAGCACCAGCCGGCTGTGGGGCACGGCCTGGTGGGTGCGCTGGCCCGAGGCCTCGAAGGGCACGATGGCGTCCGCACCACCGTGGATCACCAGGGTGGGCACGGTCAGCTTTTGCAAATCGCCCCGAAAGTCGTCGGTGCTGAACGAGTCCCTGCAGGCCAGCGCCGCCTGGCGGGACGACTGGTGGCACAGCGCCAGCGCCTTGGCGCGTTCCGCCTCCGTCACCTTTTGCACGCCGTTGGCTGCATAAAAGTCCGCCGTGAACTGCTCGAAGAACGCCGCGCGGTCCCGCTCCAGCGCGTCGCGCTTTTCCTGCGCCTTCTCGGGGGTCAGCGGGCCGTCGGGGTTGTCGGCGGACTTCATCAGGCAGGGCGTGACGGCCGCGGCAAACACCATGCTGTGCAGGCGCGATTCGCCATGCCGCCCCACGTAGCGCGCCACCTCGCCGCCGCCCATCGAGAAGCCCACCAGCGTCACATCCTGCAAGCCGCACACTTCCAGCACGCGCTGCAGGTCGTCGGCCAGGTCGTCGTAGCTGTAGCCCGACTCGGGCTTGTCCGAGCGCCCAAAGCCTCGGCGGTCATAGGCCACCACGCGGTAGCCTGCGGCGCGCAGCACCTCCACCTGCGGCTCCCAGGCCTGGGCAGACAGAGGCCAGCCGTGGATCAGCACCACGGGGCGGCCGTCGCCGCCGCTATCTTCGATGTACAGCCGCACTGCCTGCTCTGGCTCGCCCGCGCCGCTGGCCACACCACCACCTAAAGCGCCCCCCAGCGCCCCAGCCACGGCGCCCAGGGTGCCACCAACCATCAGCCCCAGCGGACCAGCCACGGCGCCGCCGACGGCCACGCCCGTGGCCGCGCCCGCCACCATGCCGCCCCCCATCAGCACCGATTTGGCTTCGCGCTCGGCCTCCTCGGGCTCCAGCGCCACCTGGGCGCCTGGCCGGGGGTCTTGCGAGGGAATGCCGTGGCCGGGCTGCGCCTGCTCGGCAAGGTCCGGGTCAACCGGGGTGGTGTGCGAATGTGCAAGGGTGCTCTTCATGGGAATCTCCTGACAGTCAATGAAAGGGCGTTTCGCCCATGACTTACTTGTAGCGCCTCCACCGCGCAGTACGCGCCAGCCCGCAGAGCCAAGGGCTGTAGGACGATGCGCCCCCTCCGCGCGGATCACGGCCCGTGCGCATCCATGCAGCGCACAACCCCGGTGCACCCACGGTGCACGCATGGATTTCAAGCGAAATTGACCTACAGCGCTCTCCAATAAATCGCTAACAGCTCCTCATTTGATAGCAAACCAGATTCCGTAACGCTGGCACGGGCCTTGCATTGATGGTGGCAGACCCCACCCGGGGTCACCACGGCGGTGCCACCCAACGGCGGGTGGCGGCCACCGGCAACCGGACAAAGGCGTCCCCACCCTGCACATGCGGCTCTTGGCTGCGCGTGCAGCGTGAGGACGCCTTTTTTATTTTCACGACGCACAAGGGGAGCCCCATGACCGATCTTCTGAAAAACAGCCTCAACCGCCGCACCGTGCTGCAGGCCGCCACGGTGGGCGCCGTGGGAGTCAGCCCCGCGCTGCGCGCACTGGTCCATGCCCAGGGCTCAGACGCCCCCGAAAAGAAGGAGGTGAAGATCGGCTTCATCCCGCTGACCGACTGCGCCAGCGTGGTGATGGCCTCGGTGCTGGGCTTCGACAAGAAGTACGGCGTGACCATCATCCCCACCAAGGA
>DAIQRN010000069.1:0-9485 GCA_036786185.1 Acidovorax sp.
GATGGCCGTCGCCAGCGCGGCGTGGCGGCGTTCGACGAGCGCGATGCAGCGCGCATCGACAGCCGCCGGCAGCGCGGCCTGCGGTGGGGGCGGCGGCGCGGCCACCTGCACGCACAGCGGGCAGTCCGGCGCGTGGCTGGGCAGCTCCTTGGCGCCGTCGTCGGTCTGGACCAGCAGCTTGATGGCGCCCGAGCCCGCGCAGATCAGCTCCATCGCCTGCGGCGCCACCATCGGCGACGCCACGGCCACCCCGATCGACAGCACGAACCACGCCAGCACGAGGCGGGCCAGCCAGCGAAGGCTGCGAAGGGTGTGCAGGAAGGGCAGCATGACGGCGCCATTGTAGGGGCCGGCACCGCGGCAGCCTTGATCGAGGTCATCTGCGCGACGCCCGCAGCCTCCCCGCCCGCCTACGATGCCAGGCTTCCCCACCCACCACCATGGAGACTCCACCATGCTCACGCTCTGCGGCTTTTCGGCCAGCAACTACTACAACAAAGTCAAACTCGCCCTGCTGGAAAAAGGCCTGCCCTTCACCGAAGAGCTGGCCTGGATCGGCGAGACCGACCGCAGCGCCAGCCCGCTGGGCAAGGTGCCCTACCTGCTCACGCCCCAGGGGCCGCTGAGCGAGTCGGCCGTGATCGCCGACTACATCGAGGCCGCCCACCCGCAGCCCGCGCTGATCCCCGCCGACCCCTACGAGGCCGCCAAGGTGCGCGAGCTGATCACCTTTCTGGAGCTGCACCTGGAGCTGGTGGCGCGCAACCTGTATCCGCAGGCCTTCTTTGGCGGCAGCGTGAGCGAATCGGCACGCGACAAGGTGGGCGCACAGCTCACGAAGAACATTGCGGGCTTTGCCCAACTGGCCAAGTTCAGCCCCTATGTGGGCGGCGACCGCTTTACGCTGGCCGACTGCGCCGCCATCGTGCACCTGCCGCTGGTCAGCGCGGCCACCAAGACCGTCTATGGCCGCGACTTCCTGGCCGACCTGCCGGTGCGCGAGTACCTCGCCCGCATGGGCGAGCGCCCGCACGTGCAGCGCGTGAACGCCGACCGCAAGACCAGCACGGCCGAGATGATGGCGCGCAGGAAGTGACATCCCCCTGAGGCGCGGCCCTTGCACGGCTGCACTGGGCTGGGCCGGCGAGCACCACCAGCGCCGTGGGTCTTGGCCAGCATCTGCGCGCTGCTATCCTGAGGCCCATGCACAGCCTTTTCCATCTCGCCTTCCACGTCACCGACCTGGATACCGCGCGCCGCTTCTATGGCGGCGTGCTGGGCTGCCAGGAGGGCCGAAGCACCGACACCTGGGTGGACTTCGACTTCTTCGGCCACCAGATCTCGCTGCACCTGGGCACGCCGTTTGCCAGCGCCCGCACCGGCCATGTGGGCGACCACCTGGTGCCCATGCCACACTTTGGCGCCATCCTGGAGCTGCCCGCCTGGCACGCCCTGGCCGGGCGGCTCAAGGCCGCGGGCACCGCCTTTGTGCTGGAACCCCAGGTGCGCTTTGAAGGCCAGCCGGGCGAGCAGTGGACGATGTTCTTCCACGACCCCTGCGGCAACCCGATCGAGATCAAGGGGTTTCGGTCGCTGGATGCGGTGTACGCCGCATGAAGTGAAGCAGCCCCCTGCGGCGCTTCGCGCCTTCTCCCTTCTCTCGAATGGCTACGCCCTTCGGGAAGGGGGACGCAGCCCTTGCTGCGGGGCGGCCCTTGCTGGCTGCCCTGGGGTGGGCAGCGCCAGTTTCATGGGGCTTGGGCACTCAACGGAACCGCCTGGGCGACGCTGAGTAAATCACTGCGATGGCGCGCAGGCCTCAGCCATCCTCCCGAATCTGCCGCCCCGTGAGCTTGAGGAACAAGTCCTCCAGGTTGGCCGGGCGGTGCAGCGTGCGCAGGTGGCCGTGCGGCCCCAGTGCCTGCAGCAGGGGCTGGGCGTTCTGCGTGTAGAAGAACACGGTCTCGCCGCTGACCTCGACCCGCGCCGCCAGGGCACGCAGCGTGGCGTTGTCGGCCAGGGCCGTGGCACCCACGCCAAAGACTTCCACCACGTCGGGCTCCAGGTGCTGGGCGATCAGCGCGCGCGGGCGGCCTTCGGCGATCTTCTTGCCATGGTCCAGCACCAGGAGGCGCGAGCACAGGCGTTCGGCCTCGTCCATGAAGTGCGTAGTCAGCAGAATGGACTTGCCCTGCTGCAGCAGCCGTTGCAGGCGCTCCCACATCAGGTGACGGGCCTGGGGGTCCAGGCCGGTGGTGGGTTCGTCCAGCAGCAAGAGGCGCGGGTTGTTGACCAGGGCACGCGCCAGCGACAGCCGCCGCTTCATGCCGCCCGACAGTTCGCCGGGCTTGGCCCCGGCCTTGTGCGCGAGGGCGGCAAACTCCAGCAGCTGGGGCACGCGCTCGTCCATCACCGGCCCCTTGAGACCAAAGTAGCGACCGAACACGCGCAGGTTTTCGGCGCAGGTGAAGTCCGGGTCCAGCGTGTCGAACTGCGTGACCACGCCCAGCTGCGCCTTGATGGCCAGGGCGTCGCGTGGCATGTGCAGCGGCGCCGCGCCCGGCTGGGGCGTGAAGTGCACGGCGCCGCCGTCGGGCACGGTGAGGCCCAGGCACATGCGGATGGTGGTGGTCTTGCCCGCGCCGTTGGGGCCGATGACGCCCAGGCATTCGCCGGGTGCGATGGCAAACGACACATCGTCCACCACCGTGGTGGCGCCGTAGCGCTTGCGCAGCTGCAGGGCTTCAAAGAGTGCGGTCATGCGATGATTTTTATGCCAAATTGGCCTCTGGCGCTTATCTATCAAGCGCAAGCAGCTATCAAAAAATGAGTTTCAGGGGTGCCTGAGCGGCCTCACCCCGCACCGTCGGCAACCACCACGCGCCCCCGGCCCGTCGTCTTGGCGTTGTACAGCGCGGCGTCGGCGCGGACCATCAGGGCGGTCAGGCTGGGCTCGCCCGGCGCCAGGGTGGCGATGCCCGCGCTGTAGTCCAGCACAAAGCCCAGCTCGGCCGCGCTGGCATCGTGCAGGCGTTGGCGCAGGCGCCGGTCAAAGGCCATGCCCGCCTGGGCGGTGTTGTGCAGCATCAGCACGGCAAATTCCTCTCCGCCAAGCCGCCCTATCAGGTCGCCGCTGCGGCAGGTTTCGGTCAGCAGCCGCGCAAACAGCTGGAGCGCGCGGTCGCCGACCTCATGGCCATGCGTGTCGTTGATCTGCTTGAACTGGTCCAGGTCCAGCATCAGCGCCGTGAGCGGCAGCCGGTGGCGCCAGGCATGGGCCAGCAGGGTGTCGCCCTGGCTGGTGAAGCCGCGCCGATTGAGCAGGCCGGTGAGCCCGTCGGTCATGGCCAGGGTGCGCAGCTTTTGCTCGGCCTCGGAGCGCCAGGCCACCAGGACCGCCACGGTCCCCAGCACCAGGTTCACGTTGACGGCCAGGGCCGCCGCCAGGTTGACGGGGTGCGGCGTGCGAAAGCTGGGGTACTGGTCGGTAAAGGCGCCCAGCAGGCCCCGCGCCAGCGTGAACAGGGCCGACGTCACCAGGCTGGCCAGCAACAGGCTGCGCCAGCGCAGGTCGGCCAGCACCAGCGGGTACAGCGTGGCGCGCGCCACGATGCACAGGATGACGGCCATGCCCCCGTTGGCCCAGCCCACGCGCCAGGCGTAGTGCCCAAAGCCCAGCGTGTAGCCCAGCGGCACGGCGATCACCAGCGCCAGCAGCAGCCGGCGCAGGGGGCGCGGGCCCAGCCATTCTTCCAGCGCCCGGTACAGCGCCCATTGCGCGGCGGCGTTGCAGGCCATGGACAGGGTGGACAGGGCCTGGTCCCACAGCGAACTCGACGCGATGATGGCCGCCCAGGCCACGGCCTGCAGCAGCAGGCTGGCCTGCACATGGCGCGCGGCACGGCTGATGTCGCGCCCCATGATCAGCGGCAGCGCGGCCGAGATCATGAACAGGTTGGCCACCATGGTGGCCATGAGCGTGAGAAAGTCCAGCGACATGGACGGCGGCGCGGCGGCGGTGCCGGATTACTGGAAGGCGACCTCGGCAAAACTGCGCAGCTTGCGGCTGTGCAGGCGGTCCACGCCGCCCTTGCGCAGGATCTCGATGGCGCGCATGCCGATGCGCAGGTGCTGGTCCACCCGCTCGCGGTAGAAGTGGTTGGCCATGCCGGGCAGCTTGATCTCGCCGTGCAGGGGCTTGTCGCTCACGCACAGCAGCGTGCCGTAGGGCACGCGAAAGCGGAAACCGTTGGCCGCGATGGTGGCGCTTTCCATGTCCAACGCCACGGCGCGGCTCTGGCTGAAGCGGCGCTGGGGCATGTTGTCGGGCAGCAGCTCCCAGTTGCGGTTGTCGGTGCTGGCCACGGTGCCAGTGCGCATGATGCGTTTCAGGTCCGCCTCGGCGATCTGGGTCACGTCGGCCACGGCCTGCTCCAGCGCCACCTGGATCTCGGCCAGCGCCGGGATGGGCACCCACAGCGGCAGTTCCTCATCGAGCACGTGGTCCTCGCGCACGTAGGCGTGGGCCAGCACGTAGTCCCCGAGCTGCTGGCTGTTGCGCAGGCCCGCGCAGTGGCCCAGCATCATCCAGGCATGGGGGCGCAGCACGGCGATGTGGTCGGTGATGGTCTTGGCGTTGGCCGGGCCCACGCCGATGTTGACCATGGTGATGCCGCTGGCGTCCTTGCGCACCAGGTGGTAGCCGGGCATTTGCGGCAGGCGCGGCGGGGCGCTGCCCAGTTCGTCGCCGGGCTGCGCGGGCAGGCCGGTGCGGCGCGTGACCACGTTGCCCGGCTCGATGAAGGCCACGTACTCGCTGTCTTCCTTGGCCATTTCGGCATGGCCCAGGCGCACGAACTCGTCGATGTAGAACTGGTAGTTGGTGAACAGCACGAAATTCTGGAACCACTCGGGCGCCGTGCCCGTGTAGTGGCGCAGGCGGTGCAGCGAGTAGTCCACGCGCGGCGCGGTGAACAGCGACAGCGGCTGCGCCTCGCCCGCGCGCGGCGCCCAGGTGCCGTTGGCAATGCCGTCGTCCATGGCGGCCAGGTCGGGCAGGTCGAACAGGTCGCGCATGAGCATGCGGCGCGCGGGCGTGAGCGTGCCCTCCACATGGTCATGCTCGGCAAACGAGAAATGAATGGGAATGGGGTGGGCGCTGGTGCCCACCTCCAGTTCCACGCCGTGGCTGGCGCGCAGCAGGCGGAACTGCTCGGCGTAGTAGTTGGCGAACAGGTCGGGCCTTGTCAGCGTGATTTCGTACCTGCCCGGGCCCTCCACAAAGCCGTAGGCCAGCTTGCTGTCGGCCCGCGCCACGGTGGTGGTGTGCACGCGCACGAAGGGGTAGAAGGCGCGCACCGCGCTCTCGGGCGTTTCGCCCGCCACGAAGCGCTGCATGGCGTCGCGCAGGTGGCCGATCTGCTGCTGGTAGATGCGCTGCACCTGGGCCAGCGCATCGGCCGGGTCGGTATGGCGGGTGGGAGCGATGAAGTCAGGGATGATGGGCATGCCCTATTCTCTATCGCGGCGCTGGTTTCCTGGTGACGGACTGCATTTTTTGCACGCACCTGCCCACAGGCAACACCGCACAATACGCTCATGCAGACCGCCTCCGCCGCACCGCCCTCCCCTTGCGCCCGCCCAGCCTGTCGCGCCGCTGGTGGCCGGTGTTTTTGCGCAACCTGCTGGTGTGGCGCAAGCTGGCCATCCCCAGCCTGGTGGGCAACATCGCCGAGCCGCTGATGTGGCTGGTGGCCTTTGGCTACGGCATGGGCGCGCTGGTGGGCGAGCTGCAGGTGAACGGGCTGAGCGTGCCCTACATCCTGTTCCTGGCCAGCGGCTCGATCTGCATGAGCGCCATGAACGCGGCCAGCTTCGAGGCGCTGTACTCGGCCTTCTCACGCATGCATGTGCAAAAGACCTGGGACGGCATCATGAACGCGCCCGTCAACCTGGACGACGTGGTACTGGCCGAGATGCTGTGGGCCGCCTTCAAGGCGCTGTTCACGGTGACGGCCATCCTGGGCGTGATGCTGGCGCTGTCCATCAGCCACTCACCCAAGCTGCTCGTGGCCTGGCCCGTGCTGCTGTGCGTGGGCGTGATGTTCTCCAGCATCGCGCTCATCTTCAATGCGCTGGCCAAGGGCTATGACTTCTTCACCTATTACTTCACGCTGGTGCTCACGCCCATGATGTTCCTGTCGGGCGTGTTCTTCCCGCGCGAGCAGCTGCCGCCCGTGGTGCGCGCCATCTCCGACTGGCTGCCCCTGACCAATGCCGTGGAACTGGTGCGACCGCTGTTCATGGACCAGTGGCCCGCCCATCCCTGGCGCCACGGGCTGGTGCTTGTGGTGACCACGGCGGTGGCGTTCTGGGTGGCGCTGGCGCTGACCCGCAAGCGCTTCAAGGCCTGATTCTTAGAACGTTTTCACGTTCTTACTGCACCAGGCCGGGCACCGGCGGCAGGCCCAGGCTGCGCACCAGCTTGGTCCATGCACCCGGCGTGAGGTGGGGCTGCACCTGGGCCAGCACCGCAGCCAGCGCCGCAGCGGGGGCGTTCTGCTGCATGTCTGACAACATGGCCGTGCGTTCGGCGGGCGACATGAAGGGCACCATTCAGCGGGCGAACTGCAGCATCTCGTGCGGCGGGATGGAGGCCACCAGCGCATCGTGGATGCCCACCAGCTCGGCATCGGTGTAGTGCGCCCACAGCACGGCGTTGTGCGCCGTTTCCTCTTCGTTCATGTGCTCGAAGTTGTGGGCCATGAACAGGGCCAGCTGGCGGTACAGCACATGGGTGGTGGCGGGGCGTGCGGCGCGTGCACAGCCCAGCAGGTGGGCCACGCCACCGGCCAGCGCGGTGATGGTGGATTCGTGCTGCACATGCTCGGCGGCCACGGCGGCACTGCTGCCGGGCGCACGGGCCTGCATGGCGGTGTGCACAAAGTCGTTTTCGTGGTGCAGGTGCGATCGGCACAGGTCCAGCAGCTGCATCACGCGGTCGCAGGTCTGGGCAAATTCCAGGTCGTCGTCGGTGTCCATGCGGCCCAGGGCCAGCAGGGTGTCGGTCATGCAGGTGCGCAGGGCCTTGTGGATGCCGGCATACATGTCCACGCGGGGCGCAGCGGGCTGGGCGGCTGCGAGGGCGGCGATTTCACGGGGGTCGATGTTCACGGTTTTTCCTTTTCTGGCCGGGCACACCATGTGCCCGTTTCCATGCCAGAAAGTCTATGAACCGGCCGCCCGCGCCGCTGTTAAAAACTTCTTAAACCAACCCTCAGCGCTTCTTAAAAATCCACCTCGCCCGCGCGTTCGTGACTTTCGTCACGCGGCGGCGCGCAGCAGATCGACCGCCTTTTCAGCAATCATCACCGTGGGCGCGTTGGTGTTGCCGCTGACGATGCGCGGCATGATGGAAGCGTCCACCACGCGCAGGCCTTGCAGGCCGTGCACGCGCAGCTCGCTGTCCACCACGTCCATGGCGCCGGGGCCCATGCGACAAGTGCCCACGGGGTGGTAGATGGTGTCGGCGTACTGGCGGATGCACTGCTCGATCTCGGCATCGGTGCGTGCAATGCCGGTGGCGGCCAGCTCCCGGGCGCCAAATTGGGCCAGCGCGGGCTGTTCAAAGATCTCACGCAGGCGCTTGAAGCCGCGCACCATGCGCTGCATGTCGTCGGGCTCGCCCAGGAAGTTCGGGTCCACCAGCGGCAGGGCCATGGGGTCGCTGCTGGCCAGCGTGACTGCGCCACGACTCTTGGGCTGCAGGATGCACACGTGGCCCGAGTAGCCGTGGCCCAGCACCGTCTTGCGGCCATGGTCCACCAGCTTGCCGATCACGAAGTGCAGCTGCAGGTCGGGCACGGGCTCGGACGGGTCGCTCTTGATGAAGCCCCCGGCCTCGGCGAAGTTGGTGGTCAGCATGCCGGTGCGGTGGCGGCGCCATTCGTTGATGCCGCGCAGCGTGCGCGCCATGCCGGTGAGCGACAGGCCAAACAGGTCCTTGAGCGCTGGCGCGTCCATGACCTGCACCACGTCCGGGTGGTCGTGCAGGTGCTGGCCCACGCCGGGCAGGTCGTGCAGCACCGGGATGCCGTGCTGCTGCAGGTGTGCCCCCGGGCCCACGCCCGAGAGCATGAGCAGCTGCGGCGACAGCAGGGCGCCTGCGCTCAGCAACACCTCGCGCGTGGCGCGCAGCTGCTGCACGCTGCCGCCCTGGCGGTATTCCACGCCCACGGCGCGCTGGCCGTTGAACAGGATGCGCGTGGCGCGTGCGCCGGTGATGACCTGCAGGTTGGGGCGCGCCAAGTGCGGCGTGAGGTAGCCCTTGGCCGCGCTGTGGCGCTCGCCGTTCTTGTGCGTGACCTGGTACAGGCCCACGCCTTCCTGCGTGGCGCCGTTGAAGTCGGTGTTGTGCGCGTGGCCCGCCTGGATGGCAGCGTCGGTGAAATGCTGGCTGAAAATGTTGGGGCTGCGCAGGTCGGCCACGTTGAGCGGGCCGCTGGCGCCATGCCACTCGCTGGCGCCGCGCTCGTTGCCTTCGGAGCGGATGAAGTAGGGCTTCACATCCTCCCAGCCCCAGCCGGGGTTGCCCTCTGCAGCCCAGTGGTCGTAGTCGGCGTGCTGGCCCCGGATATAGACCATGGCATTGATGGAGCTGCTGCCGCCCAGCACCTTGCCGCGCGGCTGGTAGCCCCGGCGGTGGTTCAGCGCGGGCTGCGGCGTGGTGGCAAACCCCCAGCCGTTGAGCTCGAACTTGGCCATCACGGCCAGCCCGGCGGGGCAGTGGATGAACACGCTGTTGTCGGCGGGGCCTGCTTCGAGCAGGCACACGCGCACGGCGGGGTCTTCGCTGAGGCGGCCGGCGAGCACCGAGCCCGCCGAGCCGCCGCCGATGATGATGTAGTCAAACATAAGGGCCCTGTCTCTTTGTGTGTATGTTCAGGCAAGGGCACCATAACCGAACGGTCGTGCGATTCGCCTTACCATCGGGCCCATCCGTTTCACTTTGAAGAGAGCTCTCTATATGACGATTCAGACCGTTGGCATCATCGGCGCGGGCACCATGGGCAACGGCATTGCGCAGGCGTGCGCGGTGTCGGGCATCAACGTGGTGATGGTTGATATTTCCGACGCCGCCGTGCAAAAAGGCCTGGCCACCGTGGCAGGCAGCCTGGACCGCCTGATCAAGAAGGAAAAGATCAGCGACGCCGACAAGGCTGCCGCCCTGGCGCGCATCAAGACCTCCACCAGCTACGACGACCTGAAGGCCGCGCAGATCGTGATCGAGGCCGCCACCGAAAACTATGAGCTCAAGCTCAAGATCCTCAAGCAGGTGGACGCGCTGGTGGCGCCCGAGGTGATCATTGCGTCCAACACCTCGTCGATTTCCATTACCAAGCTGGCAGCCGCCACCAGCCGTGCCGACAGGTTCATCGGCATGCACTTCTTCAACCCCGTGCCCATGATGGCGCTGGTGGAGATCA
>DAIQRN010000501.1:0-2252 GCA_036786185.1 Acidovorax sp.
CGCGACATGCGCACCTGGTACACCACGCGCGTGGCCGAGCCCACGCAGCGCAGCCAGATCAGCCACATCGTCGTGGACAGCGGCTGGGAGAAATACGCCGCTAACGTGGCCGAGACTCACCCGGATGTGGCCGCCTGGGCAAAGAACGACCACCTGGGCTTTCACATCCTGTATTTGTGGAATGGCACCAAACGCAAGTACATCCCTGATTTTTTGGTCCGCTTCAAATCTGGCAAGACCTTGGTGCTGGAAATCAAGGGCGAGGATTCACCCCAGGACCAGGCCAAGCGGCGCGCCATGGATCAGTGGGTGCAGGCCGTGAATGCGCAAGGCGGCCTGGGCATATGGGCGTGGGATGTGGTGGTGGGCAGCATGGCTGCCATGCAAGACGTAATGGCTAAGCATGCCTCGCAAGCCGGTATTGATGACGCCCGCCACTCAGACAATCTAACCTCCGAAACGGTGTAACCATGTCGATGCCTGACGGCCGCCTGAGCTGCACCGCGTGTGACTACCGTGGTTTCATGGTGTTTCGACGAATCACGCTGGCCTATCACTTTGCGGACGGCACCACGGTCGATGCACCTCGCGATATTCGATGGTGCAGCGATTGCGGCAACCCCCGTGATACGGAGAGTAGTCAACCAGCACTTGAGCCCCTGCAGGCCGAACTGGACGCGCTCAAGGCTTCCTCTGCTACCCCGCGCTATCGGGTCAAGCGATGGTTCTCCAGGCTATTCGGTCTTGGCGCTGATGATCTTCAGAAACGAGCAGATGAACTGCGTGGGCAGATAAGGCTGGCTAAGGCGCGCGGGGACGAATGCCGCTGCCTGACCTGCGCAGGTGTTCACACCTTTCCATTGACCTTTGATGAAAACGGCGTGTGCACCGGATTTCAGCACGACTGCGGCGGACATCTGAAGCTGGACCCCCCCGATATGGATGCGCCGCGCTTCAACTACGGGCGAGAGACCATTCACCTGGATGAGGCAGGCAAGCGCATTCAGTGAGGCGAGTAAGCAGCTGACCTCTGCAGGCCGCGAGTTGCCGGGCCTTTTAAGAGCGCGATGCAGAGCGCAGTATCACTAAATCCGCAGTCGCAATGGGGGAGTCATGCAGCAAATGGATCTACTCGAAAACGAGACAGCCAGGGCTCTTCTCGATCAGTTGTTGGCTGATTCACGGCTGTATCGAACGGGCAAAGACTACCGCGCTCTGCTCGATTTTGTGATCCGGCTGCGCAACTTCGCGCCGTTCAATGCAATGCTTCTGCAGGTGCAAAAGCCAGGGCTGATGTACGCAGCATCGCGTCTGGATTGGCTGGAGCGGTTCAACCGCACAGTGAAGGACGGAGCGCGGCCACTGCTGATTCTGTGGCCGTTTGGCCCTGTGGCCCTGGTCTATGACGTGGCCGATACCCTGGGCGACCCCCTGCCTGACGGTGTTTCGGCATTTGCCGCCCACGGTGCAGTGGACTCCGCCACCTTGGCAGGCTACGCCTCAAAAATGGCCAAAAAGCACATCGTATGGAATGAGGTGGATGCAGGCGACGGCAAGGCGGGATCGATCAAGGTGGCTCTGCGAGCGACGAAGCCTGAGCTGCCCACCAGATATCAAATGTCCGTGAATCGCAACCACGGCCCCAACGTGCAGTTCGCCACGGTGGCACACGAGCTAGGCCACCTGTTTCTTGGACATTTGGGGAAGGACAAGTACCTGAACATCCCGGAGCGCCCGCCACTCCAGCATTCGCAAAGGGAGCTGGAGGCAGAGTCTCTCTCCTACATCGTCTGCGCCCGAAACGGCGTGCTCAGCCAATCAGAAAGCTATCTATCCATGCATGTCAAAAGCGACACCACCGTCGATCAGATTGACCTGTACCAGGTCATGCGCGCTGCCGGACAAGTAGAGGCGCTGCTAGGGCTGACTGCTCACACCAAGTACGAGCGGCCTCAAAAAGCTGTGCGTTGAGGCGTCTTATTGTTCTCGGAGCCTAGTGGCCATTCCAATCCGACAGACCATTGCAAGTCAGCTCGTATCCAAGTGACTCATCCACACCACAACGAGGCGGATTGGAAAATAACGGTACTTTTGACGGTACTTTTATAAATCGAAAATATAAAAGCAAGCATTCATGCGGGTCTTAAAACACTATTTGAACTCCTCCGGGGCCAAGAGCCTTCTACGCTTCAAACCAAAACCCGCACACCTCAGGCGTAGCGGGTTTTTTTTGCGCCTCACCATGTTCAATG
>DAIQRN010000070.1:0-9335 GCA_036786185.1 Acidovorax sp.
GCTTCAATTTGCTGATGGCGGGCTACTTTGTGTGCGGCTTCCAGGTGGTGTTCATTGGCGTGCACATGCCCAGCTACCTCAAGGACCATGGCCTGTCGCCCCAGGTGGCCAGCTACGCGCTGGCGCTGATCGGGCTGTTCAACGTGTTTGGCACCTACATCGCAGGCACGCTGGGCCAGCGCATGCCCAAGCGCCATATCCTGGCCTTCATCTACTTTGTCCGCGCGGTGGCGATCAGCATCTTCTTGCTGGTGCCGCTGTCGCCGCTGTCGGTGTACGTGTTCTCGGCCGTGATGGGCGCGCTGTGGCTTTCCACCGTGCCTCCCACCAATGCCACCATTGCGCAGATTTTCGGCGTGCAGCACCTGTCCATGCTGGGCGGCTTTGTGTTCTTCAGCCACCAGATCGGCAGCTTCATGGGCGTGTGGCTGGGCGGCTATCTGTACGACGCCACCGGCAGCTACGATATCGTCTGGTACATCGCCATTGCGCTGGGTGTGTTTGCCGGGCTGATCAACCTGCCCGTGAAGGAAAGCCCCATCCCCCGCACCGCGCCACAAGCCGCCTGACCATGACACCCGACGCCACCGCCCACACCGCCACGCAGCCGCCGCGCTGGGTGCGCTGGGTGGCGGGCGCGCTGACCGTGCTGGCCTGCCTGCTGGTGTTTGGCCTGTACACGGTGCCAGACTTCATGGTGATGCTGGCCGACCAGGTGTGGGCGTGCTTCTGAGCGGGCATCACAAATTTCAAGCATTTTTGGCATCTAGCGCATATTGGATAAGCGCTACCAGCTATATTAATCATAGCAAATGCACGACAACGAAACCGCTTCCGACTGGGTCCGCCGCTGGTCCCACCTGATCGCCCCCGGCAGCACAGCCCTGGATGTGGCCTGCGGCGCGGGACGCCATCTGCGCTGGCTGCAGGGCCTGGGCCACAGCGTGGTGGGCGTGGACCGCTCCGCCGAAGCCCTGGCCGCCTGCACGGGCCTGGGTGAGATGGTCCTGGCAGATATTGAAAACGGCCCCTGGCCGCTGGCCGGGCGACAGTTTGGCGCCGTGGTCGTCACCAACTACCTGTGGCGGCCGCTGCTGCCGGTGGTGGTGGACAGCGTCGCGCCGGGTGGCGTGTTGATCTACGAAACCTTTGCACTGGGCAACGAAACCGTGGGGCGGCCCGCGCGGGCCAATTTTTTGCTCGCGCCCGGCGAACTGCTGCGCGCCTGCGCCGGGCTGCGCGTGGTGGCGTATGAGGACGGCTTTCTGGACGAGCCCGCACGTTTCGTGCAACGCATCACGGCCGTGCGGGAACTCGCACCGGCTGGCACCCCGGCGCGCTACCTTTTGGCCGCGCCGCCTAGTTAGAATGCTCTTTTACCGTTTTTCAACGCGGACATGACACTTCCCAGCGCCCCCCTTACCGGCAGCATCGTCGCCCTTGTCACCCCCATGCACGAGGACGGCAGCGTGGACTACCCCACCCTGCGCAAACTGATCGACTGGCACATCGCCGAAGGCACCGACTGCATCGGCGTGGTGGGCACCACGGGCGAGTCGCCCACGGTCAACGTCGAAGAGCATTGCGAGATCATCCGCGTGTCCGTGGAGCAGGCCGCCAAGCGCGTGCCCATCATGGCCGGCTGTGGCGCCAACTCCACGGCAGAGGCGATCGAGCTGGCGAAGTTTGCCCGCGGCGTAGGGGCCGACAGCCAGCTGCAGGTCGTGCCCTACTACAACAAGCCCACGCAAGAGGGCCAGTACCAGCACTTCAAAGCCATTGCCGAAGCCACGGGCGACCTGCCCATCGTGCTCTACAACGTGCCCGGCCGCTCGGTGGGCGACATGCTGCACGACACCGTGCTGCGCCTGGCCCAGGTGCCCGGCATCATTGGCATCAAGGAAGCCACGGGCAACATCGAGCGCGCCCAATGGCTCATCCGCGACGTGCCCAAAGGCTTTGCCGTGTATTCGGGCGACGATCCGACCGCCGTGGCCCTGATGCTGTGCGGCGGCCAGGGCAACATCAGCGTGACGGCCAACGTGGCCCCGCGCCTGATGCACGAGCTGTGCGTGGCGGCCATTGCGGGCGACGCGCGCCGCGCCATGCAGATCCAGTTCCAGCTGATGCCCGTGCACAAGCAGCTCTTCGTCGAAGCCAACCCCATCCCGGTCAAGTGGGCCATGGCCCGCATGGGCCTGTGTGGCGGCACCATGCGCCTGCCCATGACGCCGCTGACCAGCGGCAACGAGGCTGTGGTCGAGGCCGCGCTGCGCTCCAGCAGCCTGATCTAACCCCGGCCGCACCCGCCTCCTGAGACACACCAAGGATTTCTGCGTGAAAGCTGCAACCACCCGCCTGAGCCTGCTGGCATGTGCCATGGCCCTGTCCGCCTGCTCCAACCTGCTGGAAGGCGACAAGATCGACTATAAAAGCGCCACCAAGGGCTCGACCCTGGAGGTCCCGCCCGACCTGACCCAGCTGTCGCGCGACTCGCGCTACGTCATCCCCGGCGGCACCGTGTCGGCCGCTGCCATGCAGGCAGGCCAGGCGGCCCAGCCCTCCAGCACCGCCAACACCGCGGCCGTGCAAATGGGTGATGTGCGCATCGCACGCGACGGCAACCAGCGCTGGCTGGTGGTGGACCGCCCAGCCGACAAGCTGTGGGAGCCCGTGCGCGATTTCTGGCAGGAAAGCGGCTTCAACCTGGAGCAGGCCGACGCCAACGTGGGCATCATGGAAACCGACTGGGCCGAAAACCGCGCCAAGCTGCCGCAGGACTTCATCCGCTCGGCCCTTGGCAAACTGCTCGACTCGCTGTATTCCACCGGCGAGCGCGACAAGTTCCGCACCCGCCTGGAGCGCAATGCCAACGGTGGCACCGAGATCTACATCACCCACCGCGGCATGATCGAGGTCTATACCGCCACCACCAAGGACAACACGGTGTGGCAGCCCCGCCCCTCCGACCCGGAGCTGGAAACCGAATTCCTGCGCCGCCTGATGGTCAAGCTGGGCGTGAGCAAGGAGCAGGCCGACGCCGTCGCCGCTGCACCAGCCCCCAGCGCGCAGGGCGCGCGCATGGCTACTGTCAACAACCAGCCTGTGGTGCAGCTCGATGAGGGCTTTGACCGCGCCTGGCGCCGCGTGGGACTGGCACTGGACCGCACCGGCTTCACGGTGGAGGACCGCAATCGCAACGAAGGCACGTATTTCGTGCGCTACGTGGCCCCAGACACCAACAAGAAGGAGCCCGGCTTCTTTGGCAAGCTGTTCAACAGTTCGTCTGCAGCCGTACCACCACTGAAATACCGCATCACAGTGCGCAGCCAAGGCGAGTCCACCACGGTCTCCGTGCTCAATGAGGCTGGCGCTCCAGAATCGTCGGCCAATGCCGAACGGATCGTGCGCGTACTTGCCGACGATCTGAAATAAACGCCCTGCCCGGCTGCCCACACCCGCAGTGGGCAGGGCTGGACTGGTCTTTTCAGACTCGTTCAAACCACATCAAAAAGCCCCGTCCTTTCGGTACGGGGCTTTTTGATGTGTCCCTGGCCGATTTCACAACCGGCCAGGGACTGCAACAAGTGAATTATTTGCCTTCGGACGAAGCAGCGCCCGTCGCAGCGGCTGCAGCGGCGTCGGCAGCTGCCTTGGCAGCGTCCACAGCAGGAGCCGCGGCATCGGAAGCAGCCGTCACGGCAGCCGATGCTGCATCGGTAGCGGCGGCGGCAGCTTCGGAAGCAACAGGAGCGGCTTCAGGGGCAGCGGCAGGTGCTTCCACAGGAGCAGGTGCGGGAGCAGGAGCGGGTTCTTCCTTCTTGCCGCAAGCGGCGAGTGCAGCAGCGGCGATCAGAGCGGCCAGAACGACGGAGTTCTTCATTGGGATTTTCCTAGTTGAACAAACGAGAAGCTTTGAAAAGCCACAGCGTCAGTCAGGCCCTTGGAAGCCCCGGTACGCGTTGGCACAATGCACTTGGTTTGCACCTTTTTGGGCGCAGTCGTAGATTATATTGAGTTTTAGTCAATACTGGCTAACACCAACAATTGCTTTGCAAGCAATTGACACCCGTCATGCCCGGCTAAGGGTGTTCGGGCTAGCTACAGGCCCAGCGTTGACGCAGGGAAACCCGGAGAACTCTTGCTGCGCAGCCATTCATCGAGCGTCTCGCGCAGCAGCACCCGCCTGTCGGGTTCGTGGCCTGCAACGCCCACGCAGCGCTCGGGGTCCAGCCGGTGCATCACCCAGTGCGGCGACCACAGCATGCTGGGAATATCCAACGGATCGGCCGCAGGGCTGCGGCGGCAGGTGATGATGTGGTCCCAGGTGCCACGCCAGCGCACAAAGCGGGCATGCCGACGAACCACGTCGTCGTAGCTGCCCGCCAACATGATGAAACGCCGGCTGCCTTGCGACCACGCCTGCAGCGCCTCGGCCACGCTGCGCTCGCCCAGCGGCCAGTCGTGAAAGTTGGCATCGCTGATGACGATTTCCCGCCACCCGTCGCGTGCTGCCGTGGCGATGGCATCGCGCACCATCTGCTGAAAAGCTTCGCGGCTGCTGAAGCGTCCCGAGGGCAATGCACCCAGCGAGTTAACAGGGACGTCGTTCATGGCGTTCTCCCGGATGGGGTCAGTCAGCGTGTCCGGCCCAGGCATGCGCCCACCCGGCGTCACACCAGGCCGAAAGCAGTTCCAGCGCATCGTCGCTGGCACGGGCCAGGTCACGGGGGGCAAGCTGGCGCTGGTCTGCCAGACGGCGCATCAGCGTGGCATCGCGGCCCGCCGCGCGGTAGCTCTCGCCGTTGATGAAGACATGGTGTGCGTCGTACATCATGCGGCTCTTGCGGTCCAGGCGCACGCCCTCCAGCATCACACGCTCATCACCCGGCTCAAACCATACGCAGGCCTTGGGCTCGGTCAGGTATTCACCCAGCGCACGCTCCAGCACCAGGGGCTCCGCCAGGGCTTTGGACAAGGCTTCGCGCGCGAAGTCATGCAAGCCCGCCGGAATGGCAGCCGGCTGCGCCACGGCCTCCTGCCGCGCATCGCGGTACAGCACAGGCTGGCCGTCGGCGTCGCCTGCATCCTCGGCAAGGCGCACGAGCAGCTCCTGGGCCAATTCGGCGCGCGCGGGGGCACGAAAGCCGATGGAATAGGTCATGCACTCGCCCTCGGCAATGCCATCGTGGGCATAGCGGGGGGGCAAATACAGCATGTCGCCGGGCTCCAGCACAAACTCCTCTTCGGGCTCGAACTGGGCCAGCACCTTCAGGGGGATGTCATCGCGCAACGCCAGGTCTTTCTGGCGACCGATGCGCCAGCGGCGCTGGCCATGGGCCTGCAGCAAAAACACGTCATAGCTGTCAAAGTGCGGCCCCACGCCCCCGCCGTTGGTGGCGTAGCTGATCATGAGATCGTCCAGACGGGCTTCGGGCACAAAGCGAAACTGCTGCATCAGCGCATGAACCGCATCGTTGTGCAGGTCCACGCCCTGCACCAGCAGGGTCCAGTCAGGCTGCTGCAGACCGGGCAAGGATCGGCGCGCAAAGGGACCGTGCCGCAGCTTCCAGGCGCCTTTGGCCAGCTGTACCAGGCGCGACTCCACGCCCTCCTGGGCCGCCAGCGCAAACAGCTCGGACCGCAGCACCGGCGGTTTGAATTGCGGCACGGCCTGGCGCACCAGCAAAGGCTTTTTTTGCCAGTGGCGGCGCATGAACTGGGCGGGCGTCAATCCGCCGAGCAAGGTAAGGGGTTGGTGGATATCCATGGGAATAGTCAGGAGTCTTGGTCAAACTGCGACAATTCTCCTATGGAAATTACCGAACAATGCGTGGTCGCCCTGACCTGGACGCTGAAAGACACCCTGGGCGAGGAGCTCGACGTTCTGGACGAACCGGTGGAGTTTCTGGTGGGGGGCGATGACCTTCTCCCCCGCATCGAGGAAGCCCTGCAAGGCCATGGCCCCGGCGCCACCCTGCAACTGCACCTGGAGCCCGAAGATGCCTTTGGCGACTTCAACGATCAGCTGCTGTTTCTGGAACCCCGCGCCCTGTTCCCCGCAGAAATCGAGGAAGGCATGACCTTCGATGGCACCGCCCTGCCCGCTGGCTGCAACCCCGATGCCCCGCGCACTGCCCTCTATACCGTGGCGGAAATCTATCCCGAACATGTGGTGCTGGACGGCAATCACCCGCTGGCCGGGATTGCGCTGCGCCTGACGCTCACCGTGCAGGCCGTGCGGGACGCCACCGAAGAGGAAATCGGCCGAGGCAGCGCGGGCACCGGGTTCTTCCGGGTGCAGCCGCAGGCGCCTGGCGGCTCGCTGCTGCACTGAGGTCTGGCGACCGACGCGCTACATGCGGGAGATCTGGCCATTGTTCAAGCGCACGCGGTCGCCGATGCGCAGGTCACCCGGCGAGCTCACGTCATACACGCGGTACCCACCCTGATCCAGCTGGATCGACAGGCGGTAGCCCTGCGCATAGTCTTGGTTGTTGCGCCCCTCAATGGCGTTGCCCGCGACAGCGCCACCCACCACGCCCACCGCCGTCGCGGCGGCCCGGCCCGAGCCCTTGCCGACCTGGTTGCCCAGCACCCCGCCCACCACGGCGCCCAACACGGCACCGGCTCCCGACGTCTGGCCTTGCGATCGGCCGCCTTGCAGCACCTCGATGTTGGAGACGCGGCCATATTCAGTGCCTGCGGGATTTTGGGGATAGGCTGGCGCCGTCTGGTAACCACCGGAATACCCGCCCGAATACTGGGGGGCTGGCGCAGAACGATTGTGGCCGCAGGCCGCCAGAGAGCCCGCAAGCACCACAGCGCCGACAACGGCGAAAGAACGGGTCATTTGCAACATTTTTTATTTCCTTTCTTCAGGGCTTGCACCCGGCAGTTCGCAGGATGCGGACGCCTTGAAACGCATACCTCGATTGGAACAACGCACCCAGGCTGCCGGGCGTGGACAGAGGGCCGTCACCCTGTGGGTAACAAGCCCGTCGAAACGTAAGCACGGTCCTACGCAGGGCGGCCTGCGCACTCAGGCCTTGCCAGTGGAGCCATAGCCGCCTTCGCCGCGCTCGGTGGCGGCAAACTCCGCGACGACATTGAACTGCGCCTGCACCACGGGCACGATGACCAGCTGCGCCAGCCGCTCCATGGGCTCGAGCGTGAAGGCCGTGCTGCTGCGGTTCCAGGCGCTCACCATCAGCTGGCCCTGGTAGTCGCTGTCGATCAGCCCCACCAGATTGCCCAGCACGATGCCGTGCTTGTGGCCCAGGCCCGAGCGCGGCAGGATCAGCGCCGCATAGCCCGGGTCTTTGATGTACACCGAAATACCCGTGGGCACCAGTTGCCAGGCATTGGGCTGCAGGGTCAACGGCGCATCCAGGCAGGCCCGCAAATCAAGGCCCGCGCTGCCAGGCGTGGCGTAGGCGGGCAACTGATCCACCATGCGCGGATCGAGAATCTTGACATCTATCTTCACTGCGTTTTCTTCTTTCGTTGGGTATTGCGTTGCTGCGCCACTTGCTGCAGGCGCTCCTGCAAAACCTGCGCGCCCAGGGCTTTGGCAGCCTTGCCGGTGGCCAGGGATTCGATCAGCCAGCCCAACCCCCACCAGAGCGCGGCCATGACCACCAGCCCCGGCAGCGAACCCTGGCCGAACATGAACCAGGCGATGGCGTGCAGGATGAGAAACAGCATAAGCACCGCGCGCACCACGCGCAGTACGCCCAACAGCGGCGTCAAAACCTGCGCAAGGTCTGGCGGGCCAGACGCGGCAGGTGCCGCAGGCGCACGTGCAGCAGCCTGGGTCTGTCTGGCGGCGGCCACAGGCCCATGCGCGGCGTTGTGCTCCACCAGTGGCGCGGCGTGCGCATGGGGCGCGGCCGACAGACGCTCCACATAGCGCGCAAAGTCGCCGTCGGGCGGCGTATCCCATTCGGGTTTGGTGGCACTGGCACCAGTGTTCATAGGACCTCCTGCACAGGGTTCGCTAGCGCAGTCGCGCTGCGATGTCCGCAATGAGCTGTTGCGCCAGTACACGCTTGGAGGCACGGGGCAGCTCGCGGTACCCCTGGTCGTCCACCAGCAGCAAGGCGTTGTCGTCCTGCCCAAACGTCGCGGGGCCGATGTTGCCCACCAGCAGCGGCACGCCCTTGCGCACGCGCTTGGCCGTGGCATGGGCCAGCAGGTCGTGGCTCTCGGCCGCGAAGCCCACGCAGTACAGATCGCCCGCCTGCGCCCGGGGCGAGCGGGCCACGGTGGCCAGGATGTCGGGGTTTTCGACAAAACCCAGCGTGGGGGTCTGGCCGGAGCCGTCCTTCTTGATCTTCTCGGTGGCGGCGGTGGCGGGACGCCAGTCGGCCACGGCGGCTGTTGCTATAAAAATATGAGCTTCTTGCGCTTGATGTGTAACAGTTTCAAGCATATTTTGTGCAGATTGCACATCGATGCGACGCACGCCGCGCGGCGTGGGCAGGTGCACCGGGCCCGCCACCAGGGTTACGTCGGCGCCCGCCTCGCGGGCCGCGCGTGCAATGGCAAAGCCCATCTTGCCGCTCGACAGGTTGGTAATGCCTCGCACCGGGTCGATGGCTTCAAACGTGGGCCCTGCGGTAATCAGCAGCTTGCGCCCGGCCAGCAGCTTGGGGGCGAAGAAGGCCGTCAGTTCATCCAGCAGTTCTGCGGGTTCCAGCATGCGGCCGTCGCCGGTCTCGCCGCAGGCCTGGTCGCCATGGCCCACGCCCAGCATCACCGCCCCGTCCTGCGCCACCTGGGCCAGGTTGCGCTCTGTGGCGGGATGTGCCCACATTTCGCGGTTCATGGCGGGGGCCAGCAGCAGCGGCACCCGCTCGATGGGGCGCGCCAGACACATCAGGCTGAGCAGTTCGTCCGCCCGCCCCTGCACCAGCCGCGCGATGAAGTCGGCGCTGCAGGGCGCGATGAGCATCGCGTCGGCTTCGCGGCTCAGGTTGATGTGGGGCATGTTGTTGGGCTCGCGCGCATCCCATTGCGAGCCATACACCGGCCGCCCCGACAGGGCCTGCATGGTGACCGGCGTGATGAACTGCGCGGCCGCCTCGGTCATCACCACCTGCACGGTGGCGCCCTGCTTGATGAGCTGGCGGCACAGATCGGCCGCCTTGTAGCAAGCCACGCCCCCACTCAGACCCAGAACAATGTGTTTGCCAGCAAGCTCATTCATGGGGCGAATTTAGCAGACGGCCATGACCCCGCAGGCCAGGGCCCTGCCGGGTCCCCATCTATAATCCCGATTTCCCACCACCAAAAAAGACATGACCAAATTTGTCTTCGTCACCGGCGGTGTG
>DAIQRN010000071.1:0-9310 GCA_036786185.1 Acidovorax sp.
CCTGCGGCAGCCCGCCCAGGCACGCGCCGCGCTGCGCGGTTGGCGGCGTGGGCAGGTGGCGGGGGCGGTGCATGCGGGTCACGAAAAGCGGGCTATGGCGGACGGTGCAGGAAGCGGGCGATTATTTCACCAGTCTGCGCCCCGCCACGCCTTCGATCAGGCCTCAATCAGGCCTTTAAATACCGGGCAAACGTCTTGCGAAACTTCTCCACCTTGGGGCCGACCACGAAGGCGCAGTAGCCCGCGTGGGGGTTGTTCGCAAAGTAGTCCTGGTGGTAGGCCTCGGCCGGGCTGTAGTTCTGCAGCGGCTGCACCTCGGTGGTGATGGGCGCGCCGAAGAGTTTGTCTTGCGACATCTGGCGGATCATTGCGTGGGCGATGTCGCCGTGCGCGGGGTCGCTGTAGTAGATGCCGCTGCGGTACTGCGTGCCCACGTCGTTGCCCTGGCGGTTGAGCGTGGTGGGGTCGTGGGTGTGAAAGAAGATTTCCAGCACCTCTTGCAGGCTGATTTCGTCGGCGTCGAAGGTCAGGCGCACTACCTCGGCGTGGCCGGTGTCGCCCTGGCAGATCTGCTCGTAGCTGGGGTTGAGGGTGTGGCCGTTGGTGTAGCCGCTTTCCACGTCGGTGATGCCGCGCACGCGGTCGAACACGGCCTCGGTGCACCAGAAGCAGCCGCCGCCCAGGGTGATGGTTTGCAAGGTCATGGGAGCACTCCTTTTATTTGACCGATTATGGAGGGATGCTCTTGTGCGGGTGGTGGAGGCTTGTTATATTACTAACCAGTCAGTCATTAACATTGCTGTGTCCACCTCACCTTCTTCCCCCGCGTCCCAGAGCACCAAGCGCGAGCGCCGCAAGGAAGCCCGCCCCGGCGAGCTGCTGGAGGCCGCGCTGGACCTTTTTGTTGAAAAGGGCTTTGGCGCCACCCGCGTGGACGAGGTGGCGGCGCGGGCCGGGGTGTCCAAGGGCACGCTGTTCCTGTATTTCCCCAGCAAGGAAGAGCTGTTCAAGGCCGTGGTGCGCCACAACATCGCGGGCCGCTTTGCAGAATGGCAAAGCGAGCTGGAGGCGTTTGAAGGCACCACCAGCGATTTGCTGCGCTACTGCTACGCGGTGTGGTGGGAGCGCATTGGCGCCACCAAGGCTTCGGGCATCACCAAGTTGATGTTCAGCGAGGCCCAGAATTTCCCCGAGATCACGGAGTTCTACCAGCAGGAGGTCATCCTGCCCGGGCAGGCGCTGATCCGCCGCATCGTCGAGCGCGGCATACAGCGCGGCGAGTTCCGGCCCGTGCCGCTGGACTACATCGTGCACGTGGTGCTGGCGCCCATGATCTTCCTGATGATGTGGAAGCACTCGGTGGGCGCCTGCATCCCGGATTCCGTGGGCCTGCGGCCCGAGCTGTACATGCAGGCGCAGGTGGACAACGTGCTCTATGGGCTGATGGTGCGGCCAGATGACGCCCAACCCCCCTCCTCTACCTGCTGCCCCCAATCATGAAACGCTGGATTCTCTGGGTGGCTGTCGCCATCGTCGTCGTGTTGGTCGGCGGTGGTGCCTGGCGCACCATGGCGGCCCGCCAGGCACAGCACAAGGCGCAGGCCGAGGCCACGGCCCAGAAGGCGCAGGCGCCGCTGCAACTGACGGCGGACGAGGTCATTGCCGTGCGGCGCCAGAACCTCACGCTGGGCGTGCCCGTGTCCGGCGCGCTGCGGGCGGTGGAGTCGGCCATGATCAAGGCCCGCGTGGGCGGCGAGCTGCAGGGCCTGACCCTGCGCGAGGGCGACAGCGTGAAGGCGGGGCAGGAAATCGCCCGCATCGACCCCACCGAGGCCCGCGCCCGTCTGCGCCAGGCCCAGCAGCAGGCCGATGCAGCCAAGGCGCAGGTGGACATCAACCAGCGCCAGTACGCCAACAACCGCGCGCTGGTGGACCAGGGCTTTATCTCGGCCACCGCGCTGGTCACGTCCCAGTCCAGCCTGGACGCCGCCAAGGCCAGCTACCAGGCCACCGTGGCCGCGGCCGATGTGGCGCGCAAGGCGCTGGACGACACCGTGCTCAAAAGCCCCATCACCGGCCTGGTGGCCCAGCGGCTGGCCCAGCCGGGCGAGCGCGTGGCGGTGGACACCCGCATCATCGAAGTGGTGGACCTGTCGCGCCTGGAGCTGGAGGCACTGCTGAGCCCCGCCGATTCGCTGGCGGTGCGTGTGGGCCAGAAGGCCCAGCTCACCACCGAGGGCACGGCCGCGCCCGTGTCCGCCACCGTGGCGCGCATCAGCCCCAGCGCGCAGGCGGGCAGCCGCACGGTGCCGGTGTACCTGCGGGTGGAGCAGCCCCCGGGCGACACGCCGCTGCGCCAGGGCCTGTTCGTGCAGGGCCTGCTGACCACCGGCAGCGCCGAGGTGCTGACCGTGCCGCTGGACGCCGTGCGCACCGACAGGCCCGTGCCCTACCTGCAGACCCTCCAGAACGGCCGCATCGCGTATGCCGACGTCAAGACGGGCGTGCGTTCGGTGCGCAACGGCCAGACCTGGGTGGCCATTGAGGGCGTGGCCGAGGGCACCGAGGTGGTCGCGGGCCGCATCGGCCCGCTGCGCGAAGGCTCGGCGGTGACCGCCGCGCGCCCTGCCCCCTGACACCCTGACCGCGCCAACCCCCATGTGGTTCACCCAAGTCAGCCTCAGGAATCCCGTGTTCGCCACCATGGTGATGCTTGCCATCGTGGTGCTGGGCCTGTTCTCGTACCAGCGGCTCAAGGTCGATCAGTTCCCCAACATCGACTTTCCGGTGGTGGTGGTCACCGTGGACTACCCCGGCGCCTCGCCCGAGATCGTGGAGAGCGAGGTCACCAAGAAGATCGAGGAAGGCGTCAACTCCATCGCCGGTATCAACGCCCTGACCTCGCGCAGTTTTGAGGGCACGGCCGTCGTCATCATCGAATTCCAGCTGCACATCGACGGCCGCAAGGCCGCTGAGGACGTGCGCGAGAAGGTGGCCACCGTGCGCCCCACCCTGCGCACCGAGGTCAAGGAGCCGCGCGTGCTGCGCTTTGACCCCGCCAGCCGCCCCGTGTGGTCCCTGGCGGTGCTGCCGGATGAAAAATCGAACCGCAGCGCTGTCGAATTGACGACCTGGTCCGAACAGGTTCTGAAAAAACGCCTGGAGAACGTGCGCGGCGTGGGTGCCGTGAACCTGGTGGGCGCCACCGAGCGCGAGATCAACATCTACCTGAACCCGCAGGCCCTCGAAGCCTTTGGCATCACCCCCGACCAGGTGGCGCAGGCCGTGCGCAACGAAAACCAGGACCTGCCCGTGGGCGCGATCCGCTCGCTGGCGCAGGAGCGCGTGGTGCAGATCGACGCACGCATGCAGCGGCCCGAGGACTTTGGCCGCATCATCGTGGCGCGCAAGAACAATGCGCCTGTCTATCTGGAGCAGGTGGCCCGCGTGAACGACGGCGCGCAGGAGGTGGAGAGCCTGGCCCTGTACAACGGCCAGCGCACGCTGCTGCTGTCGGTGCAAAAGTCCCAGAGCGAAAACACCATCGAGGTGGTCGATGGCCTGAACGCCGCCGTGGCCGACCTCAAGGCCCAGCTGCCCCCCGGCGTGCGGCTGGAGACCATTGGCGACAGCTCACGCCCCATCCGCGTGGCGGTGGACAACGTGCGCCAGACGCTGATCGAGGGGGCCATCCTCACGGTGCTCATCGTGTTTTTGTTCCTGAACTCGTGGCGCTCCACCGTCATCACGGGGCTGACGCTGCCCATCGCGCTGATCGGCACCTTCCTGTTCATGAACATGTTCGGCTTCACCATCAACATGATCACGCTGATGGCGCTGAGCCTGTGCGTGGGCCTGCTGATTGACGACGCCATCGTGGTGCGCGAGAACATCGTGCGCCATGTGCAGATGGGCAAGGGCGCGTTTGCCGCCGCCATGGACGGCACGCAGGAGATCGGGCTGGCGGTGCTGGCCACCACGCTGTCCATCGTGGCGGTGTTCATGCCGATTGGCTTCATGGGCGGCATCATCGGCAAGTTCTTCCACGAGTTCGGCATCACCATCGTGGCGGCGGTGCTGATATCGATGTTCGTGAGCTTTACGCTCGACCCCATGCTGTCCAGCATCTGGCACGACCCCAGCATCCACGGGCACGGCGAGCGGCACGCGCCCGTCAGCCTCTACGACAGGACCATCGGCCGCGTGACGGGCTGGTTTGACCGCGCCACCGACGCGCTGGCCGAGGGCTACCAGCACATCCTGCGCTGGTCGCTGGTGCACAAACTGACGACCCTGGCCATCGCACTGGCCATCTTCGTGCTGAGCGTGTTCATGGTGCCGCTGCTGGGCACCGAGTTCGTGCCCAAGGCCGACTTCTCCGAAACCACGGTCAATTTCTATACCCCCGTAGGCTCGTCGCTGGAGGCCACCGAGGCCAAGGCCCGGCAGGTGGAAGGCATCCTGCGCGAGATGCCCGAGGTGCGCTACACCCTGGCCACCATCAACACCGGCAGCGCCCAGGGCAAGATCTACGCCAGCATCTATGTGCGCCTGGTGGACCGCAAGGCCCGCAGCCGCAGCGTGGACCAGATGTCGGACGTGCTGCGCGCGCGCCTCAAGCAGGTGCCGGGCATTACCGTCACCCACGTCGGCCTGCTGGACCCGGTGGGCGGCCAAAAGCAGGTGGAGTTCTCGCTGCAGGGCCAGGACCTGCAGGAGCTGGACCGCCTGACCCAGCAGGTGACTGAAAAGATCCGCGACATCCCCGGCCTGGTGGATCTGGACACCAGCGCCAAGCCCGACAAACCCGTGATCACCGTGGACGTGCGCCGCGACGCGGCCTCGGACCTGGGCCTGTCGGTGGCGCAGATGGCCGCTTCGCTGCGCACACTGGTGGCCGGGCAGACCGTGGGCAACTGGCGAGCGCCCGACGACCAGACCTACGACGTGAACGTGCGCCTGGCCCCCGAGTCCCGCACCGCCCCGCAAGACCTGGAGCGCCTGCCCTTCGCTTTGGCCAACGCCGACGGCAGCACCCGCATCGTGCGCCTGAACCAGGTGGCCCGCGTGACCGAATCCACCGGCGCCAACCAGATCAACCGCCGCGACCTGACGCGCGAGGTGGCCGTCAACGCCAACGTGGCGCAGCGCTCGGCTGGCGAGGTGTCGGCCGACATCAAGAAGGCGCTGGACAGCGTGGTGTTTCCGCCCGGCTACCGCTACCAGTTCGGCGGCTCCACCAAGAACATGGCCGAGTCCTTTGGCTACGCCATCTCGGCCCTGGTCATGGCCATCATCTTCATCTACATGATCCTGGCCAGCCAGTTCAAGAGCTTTTTGCAGCCGCTGGCGCTGATGACGGCGCTGCCGCTCACGCTCATTGGTGTCGTGCTGGCGCTCTTGATGTTCGGCTCCGCGCTGTCGATGTTCTCCATCATCGGCGTGGTGATGCTGATGGGCCTGGTTACCAAGAACGCCATCCTGCTGGTGGACTTTGCCATCCGCGCCCGTGAGGAGCACGTGAACGACCAGGGCCGCACCGTGCCCGGCCTGCCCCGCGCTGACGCCCTGCTGCTGGCCGCCCGCGTGCGGCTGCGCCCCATCCTCATGACCACGCTGGCCATGATCTTTGGCATGGTGCCGCTGGCGTTTGCGCTGTCCGAAGGCTCCGAGCAGCGCGCGCCCATGGGCCAGGCGGTGATCGGCGGCGTCATCACCTCGTCGCTGCTCACGCTGGTGGTGGTGCCGGTGGTGTACTGCTACATGGACGACCTGGCCCGCTGGGCTTCGCGCACATTTGGTAGTGCCAAGGGAACGCCGCCTAAAATCGTGGGTTTGTCCTGACCCCTGCCCCCCGGAGAAATTCCATGAACATGCCTTTGAACACGTCCGCCAACACCAGCGATCCCGTCGCCCAGGCCCGCTACAACATGATCGAGCAGCAGATCCGCCCCTGGAACGTGCTCGACAACGACGTGCTGGAGCTGCTGGCTGTGGTGCGCCGCGAAGACTTCGTGCCCCCGGCCTACCGCGGCATGGCGTTCATGGACATGGAAATCCCCCTGCTGGGTGGCGCCGCCGAAGAAGCCCTGCGCCTGGGCCACAGCATGCTGCAACCCCGCGTCGAGGCCCGCATGCTGCAAGACCTGCAGATCCAGCCCACTGACCGCGTGCTGGAAATCGGTGCGGGCTCGGGCTACATGGCCGCCCTGCTGGCCTACCGGGCCGAGCGCGTGGTGTCGCTTGAAATCAATGCCGAGCTGGCCGAAATGGCCCAGGAGAACCTGCGCGACGCAGGCGTGCAGAACGCTGACGTGCGCCAGGCCGACGGCGCGCGTGACGCCATCCCCGACGGCCCCTTCGACGTGATCGTGCTCAGCGGCTCCGTGGCCGAAGTGCCCACCGCCCTGCTCTCGCAGCTGCGCGACGGTGGCCGCCTGGGCGCCATCGTGGGCAGCGACCCCGTGATGCGTTTCACCCTGACCCGCCGCACCGGCGACCGCTTCGAGACCACCTCGCCCTGGGACACCATCGCGCCGCGCCTCGTCAACTTCCCCGAGCCCTCTGGCTTCACGTTCTGATTCAGCCCTTCGGAGTTCTGCATGATCGATCACGTCCGCCCCACCCAATTGCTGGCCTGGTTTGCCTCCGCTGCCGAAGGCGGCCAGCCCCTGGTGCTGGACGTGCGCGAGCCCTGGGAGCTGCAAACCGCCAGCGTGCGAGCCGACGGTTTTGAGCTGGTCGCCATCCCCATGGGCGAGCTGCCTGCCCGCCTGGGCGAACTGGACCCCGCGCGCCCCGTGGCCTGCCTGTGCCACCACGGCGCCCGCAGCCTGCGCGTGGCGGCCTTCCTGGAGCACCACGGGTTTGAGCGCCTGGCCAACATCACGGGCGGCATCGACGCCTGGTCGCATGACAACGACCCCGGCGTGCCGCGCTACTGATTTGCTCCTGACTTGTTCTTGACCCGCACCCGTTCTGCAGCGCTTTCCGAAAGGCTTTCATGACATCGCACCGGCCCCTTGCACTGACCGTACTGTCCCTGGCGCTGGGCGCGGCGCTTTGCGCACCCGCGCAGGCCCAGAGCCTGCTGGAGCTGGTGGAGTCGGCCCGCACCTACGACACGGCCTGGCAATCCGCCCGCGCCCAGCTGGACGCGGCGGGCCGCCGTGCCGACCAGGCCCGCGCCGGCCTGCTGCCCAGCGCCGGTCTGACCGCGGGCCTGAACCGCAACAATGTGGAGCTGAGCCGCCCCGCCGTGGACAACACCGGCACCCAGCAAACCATGGGGGTGCAGGCCTCGCAGCCCCTGTACCGCCCCGCCAACCGCATCACCCTGCAGCAAGGCCAGCGCGGCGTGGACGTGGCCCAGGCCCAGCTCGACGCCGCCACGCAAGACCTGCTGGTGCGCGTGAGCCAGGCCTACTTCGACGTGCTGGCCGCGCAGGACACGCTGACCTTCGTGCAGGCGCAAAAAGCCGCCGTGTCCGAGCAGCTGGCCTCGGCCAAGCGCAACTTCGAGGTGGGCACCACCACCGTCACCGACTCGCGCGAAGCCCAGGCCCGCTATGACCTGGTGATCGCGCAGGAAATCGCGGCCGAGAACGACCTGCGCGTCAAGCGCCTGGCGCTGGACCAGCTCGTGGGCATCACCGGCACCACCCCCAAGCCCCTGGCCCAGCCCGTGCAGTTGCCCAGCGTGCAGCCCGACAGCGTGGCCACCTGGGTGGACACGGCCCGCGACCAGCAGCCCGGCGTGCGCCAAGCTGCCATTGCCCTGGACATTGCGCGGCTGGAAACGAAGAAGGCCGAAACCGGCCACCTGCCCACCGTGGACCTGCAGGCGGGCTACAACATCACGCGCAACCCGCACGGCACCATCACGTCGCCCGGCGTGAACAGCCGCACCAACAGCGCCAGCGTGGGCGTGGCCTTCAACCTGCCGCTGTTTGCGGGCTACGCGGTGCAAAACCGCGTCAAGGAAACCCTGGCACTCGAAGAAAAAGCCGCTGCCGACCTCGAAACCACCCGCCGCAACGTGGCCCAGGCCACGCGCGCCGCCTTCTTTGGCGTGCAGTCCGGCCAGGGCCAGGTGCAGGCCCTGCAGGCTGCCGAGGCTTCCAGCCAGAGCGCGCTGGACGCCAACAAGCTGGGCTACCAGGTGGGCGTGCGCATCAACATCGACGTGCTCAACGCGCAGAGCCAGCTCTTCCAGACCAAGCGCGACCTGGCCGTGGCCCGCTACAACGTGCTGCTGGGCACGCTCAAGCTGCGCCAGGCGGCAGGCACGCTGACGCAGCAGGACATTGAGGCGATCAACGCCCTGCTCGTCAAATAAGGGGCAAAACAGGCTCTAGCGCTTATCCAGAAAGCGCCAGCAGCTATATTTTCAAGAGCGCCTAATCGGGCGCCAGGAGCCGTGCCACAGCATCTGCCGTGGCTGCGGCAGCGCCCCGGTGGCGGGCTGCAAACTGCAGCGACCGCTCCCGCGCCTGTCCCCTCTGCCCGGCATCGGTGGCCAGCACGCAGGCCGCCGCCACGCCTTGCGCCATGTCGCCCACCCGCTGGGCCGCGCCCGCCGCGCAGGCCAGCTCGGCCGCCTCGGCAAAGTTGAAGGTGTGCGGCCCCAGCACCACGGGGCAGCCGCAGGCCGCTGCCTCGATCAGGTTTTGCCCGCCCAAAGGCGCAAAGCTGCCACCCAGCAGCGCAACGTCGGCCAGGCCGTAGTACAGCGCCATCTCGCCCATGGAATCGCCCAGCCACACGTCGGCCGCATCCGGCACCGCCGCCCAGGCGCTGCGGCGCGACACCGTGAGGCCTGCCTGCAGCAGCAGCTGGTGCACCTCGTCAAAGCGCTGCGGGTGGCGCGGCACGATGAGCCACTGCACCTTTCTTGCTTCGCTATGGATAGCTGCCAGCGCTTGCCCTGATTGCGCCAGAGCCTGTTTTTGCTTCAAAAGCGCCTCCAGCCACAGCGCCTCCTCGCCCTCGCGGCTGCTGGCAAACAGGACCACGGGCCTGAGCGACAGCCCGCGCCAGGCCCGGCCCTGGGCCAGCGGCGCGGCTTCGGGCACCACATCGAACTTGAGGTTGCCAAACACGCCGTCCACCGGCGCGCCAAGGGCCCGCAGGCGCTGGGCGTCGGCCTCGGTCTGCGCCCACACGGCTGAGAGCCCCGCATAGGCGGGCCGGGCCAGCGGCGCCAGACGCTGGGCCTTGCGCAAAGACTTGTCGCTGAGCCGCGCGTTGGCCAGTACCAGCGGCACGCCCTGCTGGCGGCAGCCTGCCACCAGGTTGGGCCAGACCTCGG
>DAIQRN010000502.1:0-2208 GCA_036786185.1 Acidovorax sp.
ATGATGTCGTTGATCTTCTTGCTGCTGTGGTTGATGTCTTCCATGGTGGCCACCACCTGGGTCACCACCTCGCCCCCCTTGCGGGCCACGCCCGTCGCGCTGGCGGCCAGGCTGCTGGCCTGCTGGGCACTGCCCGCGCTTTGCTGGATGGTGCTGGTGAACTCCTCCATGGCGGCGGCGGTCTCTTGCAGGTTGCTCGACGTCTGCTCGGTGCGCGCCGACAGGTCGTGGTTGCCCGTGGCGATCTCGGCGCTGGCGATGGCGATGCTGTCGGTGCTCTGGCGCACCTGCAACACCATGCCGCTGAGCGATTCGCACATGGCGTGCTGCGCGCGCAGCAGTTCGCCAAACTCGTCAGCGCGCGTGGACGATTCGGGCACGGTCAGATCGCCCTGGGCAATGCGCCCCGCCGTGGCATTGGCGGCATTGAGCGGCGTGACGATGCTGCGGATCAGCAGTGCCGCCCCGACGCAGATCGCCAGCAGCACGGCGGCCACCAGCGCGGCAGCGATCTTCACGGTGAGCATGCGGTCCTGGTACATCGCCTGGGTGGAAGCCTCGGCAAAGTCGTGCTGCTGCTGCACGAAGTCGCGCAGGTGCTGCAGGTAGGCGTTGGACGCGGGCACGTACTTCTGCTTGACCAGCGCAGTCGCCTCGTCCACGCGGCCCTCAGCCTTGATCTTGCGGGCTTCGCCGCGCAGGGCCAACATGGCGCTGCGCGCCTCGGCGATGCGGCCCATCTGGGCCTTGTCGGCCTCGCGCAGCGCCATTGACTCCAGGCTTTTCTGCACCTCGGAGATCTGCGCGGAGGTGGCGGCCATCGGGTCCTTGAACTCCTCTTCCACCGAAGGGTCGCTGCTGAGGATGACCGCCAGAGTGCGCACCGCGTTCGTTTCGGTCAGGGCCATCCAGCGCATGGCGGCGCCGGTGCGGGCCTCCATGTCTTTTTGCAGCGCCTCGCTGGCCGCCTGCACCTTGGCCGAGCGGTAGCCGGAGAAACCCACCACCGCCACCATCGCCACCACGATGAACACCACCGCCAGCCAGAGCTTTTGCGCCATGCGCATTCGGTTCAGCATTTTTTTCCCCTTGTTATAGATGCATGCGGGGGCTTTTGCCCCCAAAGCGCTGCGGCCCTCAGTTTACAAAGGGTTGCACCCCAGCACCAGCAGCGTTTGACCGCCGGGGTGCGGGTTGTCTCATTCCACGCGCGTCACGACCGCGGGCTTGAAGCCCAGGTCCGCCGCCTTGCCCTTGCGCCCGCGCACGGCGCGGGCATTGTTCAGGCTGCGGATTTCCAGCGTCTCGTCGCGCAGCTTGCCGCCCCGGCCCACGCCGTCGATGCGCACGCTGCGCGTGTAGGCCGCCGCGCCCGCCAGCGCGTCCTTGGCCTCCAGGTCGATCAGCATCAGGCCCCGGCCACCCTTGTCCATCTGCTTGAGTTCGCCGATGTCAAAGGTCAGGATGCGCCCGCCCACCGACGCGCAGGCCACGTGCGTGGCGCCCAGCGCGGGAGATGGGTGGCACAGCGCCTCGCCTTCGCCCAGCGAGACAAAGGCCTTGCCGCCCTTCTGGCGCGAGACCATGCCCTCCACCGAGGCCAGAAAGCCATAGCCCCCAGAGCTGGCCAGCAGCAGCGTGGCCTGGGCCGGGCCGGCAAAGTAGTGCTGCAGCTGCGTGCCCGATTCCAGCTCGATCAGCGTAGTGACGGGCTGCCCGTCGCCGCGCGCGCCCGGCAGCTGCGCCACAGGCACGGAATACACGCGCCCGTTGCTGCCAAACACCAGCAGCGTATCGACCGTGCGGCATTCAAAGGTGCCGTACAGGCCGTCGCCCGCCTTGAAGGCAAAGCTGGCGGCCTCGTGCCCGTGCCCGTTGCGCGCGCGCACCCAGCCCTTCTGCGAGACGACGACCGTGACGGGCTCGTCCACCACCTTCACTTCCGCCACGGCCTTCTTCTCGGCTTGGATCAGTGTGCGGCGCGCATCGGCAAAGGTCTTGGCGTCCGCCTCGATCTCTTTCACCATCGTGCGGCGCAAGGCACTGGGGTTGTTCAGGATGTCTTCGAGCTTGCCCTGGCTTTCGCGCAGCTCCTTGAGCTCCTGCTCGATCTTGATGGCTTCCAGCCGCGCCAGTTGGCGCAGGCGGATTTCGAGAATGTCCTCGGCCTGCCGGTCGCTCAGGTTAAAGCGCGCGATCAGCGCGGCC
>DAIQRN010000072.1:0-9284 GCA_036786185.1 Acidovorax sp.
ATGGGTGAGGCGGGCAAGATCAGCGCCGAGGGGATTGAGCGCACCCAGGCAGCCCTGGACAAGCAGCGCGCCACCATTGAGGGCCAGATACCAGGCATTCAGAGCCTGGAAGAGGCGCTGCGAAACCTGGGCGTGAAGCCGCAAAAGGAACTGGATGCGCTGGCCGTCTCGGCCAAACAGGCGTTTGATGCCGTGAAGGCCAGCGGCACGGCCACGCCGCGCGAGATCAGCGAGGCCTGGAAGGCCATGGCGGAAGCGTCTATTGAGGCCAACAACGGTGTAGCGGATGCCTCGCTGAAGGCCCAGGCGCAGCAGCACGGCATGGTGATCGAGACGGACAAGGCGGGCAAGTCCATCGTCAAGAGCATGAAGGAGGCCGAAGACGCCACCAAGGACGTGGGCAAGGCGGCCAAGGCCACGGCGGAGAACATTGCCGAGCTGTCTGCGGCCGGGTGGGATGCCACGAAGGACCTGGTGACCCAGGCGCGCGAGCACAACGCGGCGCTGGCCAAGGTGGAGACCAGCTGGCTGGATTCCACGGCGGCGGCGAGCAAGTACGCGCAGGAGATGGCGGCGGTGGTGTGGTCGGCCAACAAGTCCATCGAGGCCATGACGCAAGAGCATGCCCGCCTGGTGGAACAGATGGAGGCGATGGCCGACCAGCAAAAGCAGCTGGAAGACCAGGGCAATGGCGCCGCGCGCGGGGTGGAGGACTTGCGCCTGCGGCTGCTGGAGCTGTCGGGCACCGAGGAGGAAATCGCCCGCGCGCGCCATGAGCGCGATGAGGCCGAGGTGCAACGCAAGATGGCGCTGATGCAGATCGACCTGCAGCGCGCGCAGATCAACGGCAAAGATGAAGAGGCCGCGCGCCTGCAGGCCGAGCTGGGCCTGCTGCAGGAGCAGCTCAAGCTGCTGGATCAGATTTTCAGCAAGGAGGAGCAGCAGCGCAAGGCGCGGGAGCGTGGCGAGCGCAGCGGCGCAGGTGGAGGCGGCAGCGGCGGTGGCAGCGGCAGTGCCGGGGGGCGAACGGATGGCGGGGGCCTCTCTGCGCCGCCACCTGCCGCGCCTTCCGCCGCGAGCATGCCACCCATCGTGCTCAATGCCTACGGCATCAACGACCCCGTGAAGCTGGCTGACATGCTGGAGCCAGAACTCAAGAAGCGCGCCCGCCTGGCGCGGTAGCTTTCTTTAAAGCGTTTTACTCAGGCAGCACGGGGCCGGGCGGGCACATTCGTTGCCATGCCCTCCGTGCAACGCTTTCTCTCTGGCCGCAACAACCTTGTGCGCAATGCCGTTCTCGCCGCCACCAGCGTGCGGGCAAGCCGGGCTATTGAGCGTACTTCGGCCCGGCGCGCGGGCGGCGGCAGGGTGCGCCTGGCGGGCGCATACACCGGTCACGAGGCCGCCCAGGTGGATGTTGAGATCGTCGCCGCTGGCGGCATCCCCCGCGCCTCGGTGCCTCAGTTCATTGGCGTGGGCAACGGCCAGCTCCAGGTGGTGTCGGTCGACGGCGCTGCTCCCTTGCAGACGCTGACCCTCACGCTGGTGGACCTGGGCATCCCTACAGAGCATGCCCGCCTGGATGCACGGTCTGTGCAAGTCCGCGCCCGCGCACCAGGGGCGGCAGGAAATTCCATTCGCATCACGGTCGAGCCCCAGCTCACGCGCACGCTCACCGCGTGGGCGCTGCTGTCCGACTGGTCGGCAGGCACCGCCGTGCAGACGGGCAGCCAGTGGGACTTTGGCGGGCTGCCGCTGTCGGCCCAGGGAGAGTTGGACCCGGACAGCCCCCGCATTCAGTTTGGCTTTGACCCCCAGGTGTACCGCCCGTGGCGCCAGTACAAAGACGGCGCCTGGCAGTTCGGCCTGTCGCCCGCGCTGGAGCGGGGACAGTCCAAGGGGACGGCGGTTTACTCGATCACGGGCGGCTACCTGGTGACGGTGACCGATGGTGTTGCCATAGAGACCTATGGCGATGTGGGTGCGAGCCAGCCTGCCATCACCACTTTTTACGAGCTGCTCACTGCCTTGCAGGGCTCCAGCCTGGTGGAAGTGGCCGGTGTCGTGGCGGCAGACCGCACCGTGGGCGGGCAGGCGTCGATCGACGTGCCGCTGCGCACGCAGGCCTGGCTTGTCGCCCAAGGGGGCAAGGTGCAGTTGCAAGGCGTGTCGGTGCCCGCTGGTGCGCCGACGCAGACCGTGGCGGTGCGCTGCATCAACGCCGATGTGATTGGCGCCGAGCGCTGGAGCGTGGTGGGCGATGTGTCGGGGGCGCTGGCCGTGGCCACCACGGGCCTAGCCTACGACAGCGCGGCGGTGCGCTTCACGGTGCCCGCGATCGACCCGGCCACGGTGGGCACGGGTGAGTGGTCGTTCAAGTACGAGCCCATCCCGCGCGACAGCGGCGTGGGCGTACCGAGTGTGTGCGTGCGGCCGTTCCGGTTCGGGCGCAACGCCAAGGCCCGGACGGTGACTTTTCGGTATCAGCGCAGGCCGCCCGCGGACTGCAAGTGCAGTGACATGCCCACGCCGCACGTTCCGAGCGAGTGTCTGGGCATTTATGAGGAAGGAGTGACTATGCCGCCTTTGGTGCAAACGCGGTTGATCGACCTGTTTGACTGGCGTGCCGGGTTCCTTGACACGAACATCGACCTCGCCGAGGGCGAGATTCCGGACAGTGCGCAGGTCGTTGCGGACCATGGCGATGTACGCCTGGTCAACAACTGCATCCACAACGTGCTGGTGCCCGCGTTGATCGAAGTGCATGAGAACGCGCTCGCGCTCGCGGACTGGGACGCGGCCGTCGTGGAGTTCAAGGCCGACTGGGTCGCGTATGCGGCCATGGGTCAGTCTGGTGGAAACACATCGACCCTGGGCGATACCTTCAACCAGAAGTACAACGCCAAGATGGACGTCTGCCGCGTGAAGGCAGGCATCTACCCAAAAAAATCTGATTCCAGCGGCGCAGACGCGGGCGGCTGCTGGATTGACCACGAGGACGCCTTCTGGTGGGCGGACGTCGATGGCTACTATTTGCCCGCATTTTCGAATCAGCCCTATATCAGCGCGCGCCGGGACACCGAGACGGGCGAGGCCTATTCCACCTTGGAGTTTGGCTTTGGGCTCGTTGTGGCGTGCCCGGAAAGGCTCAAGGAAGGCGACTCGCTGACCATTCGCATCGCCCAGGTGGATGGCGAGCGCCCCTATCAGGTGGGGGATGAGGCGGTGCTGCAGACCATTGCGGCAGGCCCGGCCTGGCTGGCGGGCGGGGTGGATGGCACGGACGTACAGACCTGGGCCGTGGCCGGGAGTACTTCGGGCGCGCTGGCGAATTACATGGTGCCCACCAACGGCTCTCCGGTGCCGGGCTACAGCGCAGCGGGGGCCGATCTGCAGCTGGTGCCGGGGGGAATTTCCTTCGTCCTGGGTGACGTTTTCACTTTGGCCATTGAGGCCGGGCAGTTTCGCTGGCGCCGGGACGGGGGCGCCTGGACGGCCCTCGCAGATATTCCCGCCACCGGCGCCGTGGCGCTGGCGGATGGCCTGGATGTGCACTTCGATCCGGGCGCGGCGCCCTCGTTCGTGCCTGGCGATGCCTACGGGTTCGAAGTCCACCAACCATGGGCCGTGAGCCACCTGCGGGACGCGCACGCCACGGCCTGGGGCTGGGCCGGTACCGGCGCCTCGATCGTGGTCGACCTGGGCAGCGTGCAGGACCTGGGCGCGATCGCGCTGGCCCGCTACGACCTGCCTGGCGGTGCAACGGTCTCCCTGGAGGTGTCGGAGGATGGGGCCGCCTGGTCGGCGCCCGAACCCATGGATGTTTCGCGCCCCGTGTGCGTGCAGTTCGCGCAGCGCCAGGCGCAGTTCCTGCGCCTCACGGTGGCCAACGCCCTGGACGGCAGCATCGGCTGGGTCTGGGCTGGCCAACCCTTCGCTACCGACCACCACGCCAGCACCTGCCAGAAGCGGCGGCGCTGGGCTGTGGGACGTGGTGCCGGGCTCAACCCGAATGGCCTGTACGCCGGTGCCGGAGAGGGCTGGAGCCTGGCCTGGTCTCTGGGCGACGCCAGCGCCAGTCGCCTGCTGGAGAACGATCTGCAGCAGCTCATGGCGCTGCTGGACTGGGCGCAGAGGGCCGATGAGCCGATGGTGTTTGCCCCCCATTACGCGCACCCAGGCGACGCATCGCTGGTGCGATTCACGGCCGACGCGCTGACCGTGCAAGACCACCATGAGTACCAGCCCGACGCCGCGGGCCACCGTGTCCTGAGTGCCTCCCTGGATCTGGACCCTGTTTTCGCATGAACGCCTGGCTTGAGATCGACGGCGGGGCGGACGGCTTCACCTTGGCCCTAGTGCGTGCCCGCAGCGGCACGGTGGCCAGCGACATGGCGCTGCCTCTGCTCTCGGGTCTGTCGGCGATCCAGCGCCCCTTGTCTGTGCCTGGCATCGCGCCTGCGCAGACCAGCAACATGGACGCCGAGCTGGACAACGCCAGCGGTCAGCTCACCGCACAGTGGGGCGTGCGCCCGCCCATGCGGCATGCGGCGCGCGTGATGACGGAGGACGGCCCGATTTTCAGCGGCATCGTGACGGGCCTGCAGCTTGGCCCCCAGGCCCGCGTGAGCCTGGAGGCGGGCATGGAGCGGCCCCTGTCCGACAACGTACCGCTGCGCACCAGTTCTGTCTGGGGCGGCTGGCGCGAGGTGCGCGTGCTGCCGTGGGGGTGGGGGGTGGTCACGCTGACGCCGATCCAGTACAGCGACGATCAAAGGGTCTTCTTCCTGCTGGACCACCCTATCGCCGGGGTGGACGAGGTCAAACGCGACGACGTGGCCACCCAAGCCTATGTCTGGCAGAACGCTGTGGATTCGACCGGGCGGGCCGTGTCCTTCCTGGAGCTGGCGGAACCGCTGGCCGAGGGGGAGCGCTTGGCTGTCACCGTGAGAGGGCGCATGCACCCTCAGACCCAACGCCTGCTGCAGACCCCGGCCGAGATCCTGCACGATGTGCTGGCCAACCTCGCGGGTGCCCCGGTGGAGTGGGCCGACTTTGACGACTATCGGACCGAGACGGCCCAGTTGGTGCTGGGTGGGCTGCTGGCCGACAACGCCATCAGCATCCGCGCCGCGATCGACGGCCTCATGCAGTCCGCTGGCAGCGGCTGGGCGGCCGCCATGCCCGGCATCGCACTGACCTGGCCACCGCTGGCCGATGACGCGGCGCCCGCCATGAAGGTGGACAAGCTGACGACCCTGGAGCCCCAGGCCAGCACTGCGGCCACGGGCATCTACACGGTGCTGCGGGTGCTCTATGACTGGGACTACGCGGCGGGCCGGTTCCGGCGCGCGATCCAGTTGCAAGCACCTGATGCTGTGAAGGACTACGGGGCGCTCGAGCTGGAGTGGCAGGCGCCCTGGCTGCGCACGCCGCGCCACGCGGAGCAGCTTGGCCAGCGCATGCTGTCCTGGCTGGCTAGGCCGCGCTGGCGCCTGGTGTGGCAGCAGTCTTTTGCCGACGTTGCCACCGGGGCCTGGGTGGATATCGACCATCCGCTGTCACCCATCCAGGGGCGCCACCGCCTGGTGAGCGCCCAGCTCAATCTTTCCGCAGCCACCATGTCGTGTGAGGTGGAGGCGCCCGTGGGCGATGCCCCGGCGATCGAGACCGTGCGCCTGTCCACGGCGTTCGACCCTGTCCTACAGCCGGGCGTGACGGTGGAGGTCGCGGGCAGCGAAATCATCTTTACCGCCCGCAACGAACAGGGCCAGGTGCTGGCGGGGGCGCGCATCACTCTCAACGGCAAGACCACGCGCGTCGCGGACAGCGCCGGGCGGGTGTCCTTCCCGGTGCAGCGCGGGCGGCACGTACTGCTGATCGAGGCCGATGGCTACCCAGCCACCGAGGCCGTGGTGGTGGTGTGATGGTGCGCCGCCGCTTTTTCCCCGCCACCCCCACGCAGGCGGTGCCAGGGCGGACCGTTGAGCTGGAGATGCAGTTGCGGCCAGCGGCCAAGGCGCAAGCTTCAGCGATCGCCCCGGCGAGCGGCGGGGGCGAGGCGCCACGGGTCACCTGGTTGCCGAACCAGACGCTGTGGGAGGCCGTCGATGTGCTGAGTGACAGTATCGGCGAGGGCCGATGGGATATCAACAATGCTTGGGGCATTCCACGGTCCATCTGGGAAGGCGTGCCCACCGAGGTCGATGAGGGTGGCAGCGCTCGGCCCGTGCTGAGCGCCGGATTCCGATGCGTGGAGATCGAGGTCGTGACGTCTTACTGGATAGAGGCGGGGCGAGACCTTGAGTACTTCGGCGTAATCCTGGGCGTCACGCTTGCAGATGCCCGGTGGGAATTTGAATGGGACCAGCCCCACTCAGAGAACCCTGCTTTTTCACGCCGTTTGCACCGTGCCTCGGCCTTTGCCAACGTGATCCACGTGGCGCTGGCGCACACGGAAGGCAGCCAGACTAGCCGAGAAACTCTGACAGCACGGGCTTTCAGCGGCGGCGTCCAAGTCGGCGAATTGAGGCTAGTTGCCATTGGGGAGGCCGTGTAGAAAAAGACGGGCGACCTGGCCAGGTGCGCTAACACCAGGCCAAGCCCCCAACCTGCAGAGTGAGCTGCAAGCCAGGCAAGACCCGCCACCCTCGCGAGAGCGTGTCGAGCCTACCAGATGTTTCACCACAGAAAAGAGGCTTGCAAAATGGCAAATCCAATCATTCCATGGATCGGCGGAAAGCGCCGACTCGTGGACATGCTCCTGAGCCGGTTTCCGGCCCACACCTGCTACGTGGAGGTCTTTGCGGGCGGGGCAGCCGTGTTCTTCGCCCGCAACCCGGCCGACGTCGAGGTGCTCAACGATGTCAACGGCGACCTGGTCAACCTGTACCGGGTAGTCACCCACCATCTTGAGGAGTTCGTCCGCCAGTTCAAATGGGCGCTGTCGAGTCGCCAGGTGTTCAAGTGGCTGCAGGAGACCAGGCCGGAAACGCTGACCGACGTGCAGCGGGCGGCCAGATTCTTTTACCTGCAGCAACAGTCCTTCGGCGGCAAGGTGGCTGGCCAGTCCTGGGGCACGGCGACCACGGCCCCGGCGATCAACCTCCTGCGGATCGAGGAGAACCTCTCGGCCGCGCACCTACGCCTGGCGGGCGGCACCTACATTGAGCAACTCGACTGGGCGGCCTGCATCGACCGCTACGACCGCGCTCACACGCTGTTCTACCTGGACCCACCCTACTGGGAGACGGAAGGGTACGGGGTGCCTTTCCCTTGGGAGCAGTACGTGGCGATGGCCGCCAAGCTCAAAGCGATCAAGGGCAAGGCCGTGGTGAGCATCAACGACCACCCGGCGATCAGGGAATGCTTCGCGGGTTTCGATATGGAGGCGCTCAAGCTGGACTACACCGTTGGCGGCGGCGCCAATCGGGTGGAGCGGGGTGAGTTGGTGATTTACAGCTGGGACCGGGAAGCCGAGCCTGCCGGGCTGTTCTGACGTGCAAATTTGTTTCGCGGGGCGAAAGGCGGTAGCGTAGTGATTTATCGCGCTTTAGACGGCGCATTTATCGCGCCGCGCTTCACCTGGAGAACGTGCAAAAGGTCTCCTCCATCAAGGAAATGAAGAACTTCCCCACCGACGTGGACGCACGCAGCGCCCTGGCCTCGCGCCGCGTGGACGCCTGGGTGACGGACCGCTTCGTCGCCAAAGCCGTGATCGACAAGAACCCCGGCGCGGGCTTCAAGGCCGGCGAGATGCTGTTCATCGAGCGCATCGCCGCCGCCGTGGCCAAGGGCAACAGCTCGCTGGCCGGCGCCTGGAACAAGGCCCTGGCCGAAGTCATGGCCGACGGCAGCTACGCCGCGCTGTCCAAGAAGTACTTCTACGAAGACGTCCGCTGCCAGTAAGCAGGCACGCCAGCGTCTTACTTCTTTCCCATGCTCACCGCCTTTTGGCCGCAGCGCTGGAGCCGCCAGCAGCGCAGCAACGCCACGCTCGTCTCGGCCGTCATCCTGATGGTGCTGGTGCTGGCGCTGCTCGGCCAGCTGCTGGCCTTTTTGCCCGAGCCCATCGGCCCGAACGCCCAGGCGTTCTCCGACGGCGCGCGCACTACGCTGTGGCTCACGCTGGTCAGCGGCAGCGTGGGGCTGGTGCTGGGCACCGGCGCGGCCCTGGCCCGCACCGCGCGCTGGGCGGCCGTGCGCTGGGTGGCGAGCTTCTATATCTGGGTCATCCGCGGCACGCCGCTGCTGGTGCAGATCCTGTTCGTGTACTTCGCGCTGCCGGTGCTGGTGCCGGGGCTGAACCTGCCGGACTTTGCCGCCGCCGTGGTGGCTCTGGGCCTGAACGTGGGCGCCTACAACGCCGAGGCCATCCGCGCGGGCCTCTTGGCCGTACCGCGCGGGCAAACCGAGGCGGCGAAAGCGCTGGGCCTGGGCCGCGTGCACGTCTTCATGGACGTGGTGTTCCCGCAAGCGTTCAAGATTTCGCTACCGCCGCTGGTGAGCAACTTCGTGGCGCTGCTCAAGGACTCGTCGCTGGCCTACGCCATCGGCGTGGTGGAGCTGACCAACGTGGGCAACCGCATCCAGTCGGCCACGTTCCAGCCCATCGCCACGCTGTCCACCGTGGCCGTCACCTACCTGCTGCTGACCACGCTGGTCACGCAAATTTCCAACGCCTTCGAGTACCGCTTCGACGTGGAAGGGCGCAGCAAATGAGCCGGGGCACGCCCTTCATCGTGGCCGACCGCGTGTGCAAGTCGTTCGGCGCGCACCAGGTGCTCAAGGACGTTTCCACCACCTTCAACACCGGCGAGGTCACCGTCATCATCGGCGCCTCGGGCTCGGGCAAGAGCACGCTGCTGCGTGCCATCAACCGCCTGGAGCCGCACGACAGCGGCACCATCACCATCGGTGGCGAGCCCGTGGGCGATGACCCACACGTGCTGCAAAAGCAGCGCAGCGAAGTCGGCATGGTGTTCCAGCAGTTCAACCTGTTCGGCCACATGAGCGTGCTGGACAACGTGACGCTGGCGCCGCGCCGCATCCGCCGCACGCCGCGCGCCCAGGCCAACGAACAGGCCCTGGCCCTGCTGAGCCGCGTGGGCATGCAGGACCACGCGCACAAGTACCCCTGGCAGCTCTCGGGCGGGCAGCAGCAGCGCGTGGCCATCGCCCGTGCCCTGGCCATGCAGCCCCAGGTGATGCTGTTCGACGAACCCACCAGCGCGCTCGACCCCGAGATGGTTCAGGAGGTGCTGGACGTGATGCGCGAGCTGGCG
>DAIQRN010000073.1:0-9272 GCA_036786185.1 Acidovorax sp.
GGGGCAACTGGTCGGACAGCCAGCGCTTGATGGAGCCATAGCCCATCATCACCAGGCCCCGGCGCAGCGAGTCGATGCCCGTGCGCAGGCCCAAGGCGGCCGAATTGGTATAGACCATGAAGCGGTAGGCCAGCAGCGGGTCCTCGCCCATGATGGCCTCGAAGGTCTCCAGCGACTGCTCGGCGTCGATGGCCTTCATCAGCCGGAAGATCACGGCGTGCGAGGGCTGCGGGGGCTGGTGGCGCAGGCTGTACAGCAGGTCCTCCGTGGGCCAGCCCGCCAGGGCCAGGGCGTTGTGCTCGTCCAGGCAGCGCTCCATGAGCGCGCGGCTGGCGATGCCCTCATACATCTGGCCAGCCAAAATGGGTGGGGCCGCGCGGGGCGCTGGCACGCCGGGGCGCGCGGGGGCCACGGGCCTGAGGGCCGCCACGGCGTCTTCGGGCCGCAGGCTCAGCAGGCTGTTGTCAAAGCACTGGGCCACGTCGGGCTCGGGCAGCTGGCCCAGCTCACCGCGCCACACCAGCTTGAGGCCGCGCTGGTGCGCCGCCCGGACGCGGCTGTAGATGGCCGAGTTGGCCAGCCACTCGCCCCGCACCTCGATCCACGGTGTGCCGCGCGGCGCGTTGTCGAGCATGTCGCACAGCAATTGCTGATTCTGGGGCGACAACAGAATGGGCGGGGAACTGGCGGTCCACAGCTCCTGCAAGGTGCGCAGCAGATGGGCCGTATTGACCGTGGCCGAGGCCTCGGGGTGCACATACAGCTGAATGGCGGCGAGCTTGCGCGCCTGGTTCCACAGGGGGCGATAGCCCAAAATCAGGCTGCCAAGGACAGATTGGACCATGTGCTCTCTGGCAATTGTGTGGGCCCGCCCTGGGCAGCCCTGCTTTAACTAATGAAGTTGAACAGTGACAGCTTCTGAACCTGCGCGTAGGACTTGAGCGCAGCCTCGTAGCCCACCTGCTGGTTCTGAAAGTCGGAAATGCCCTGGATCATATCGAGATCCTCGGCCCGCGAGCGGTCGGCTTCGAGCTGGATGGAGCGCTTGTCCTGGTCGCCGGTGATGCGGTCCGCGCGGTTGAGCAACTCACCGGCAAAGCCGCGCATGTTGTGCAGGCGCTCCATGCCCGCATCGAGGTTGGCCAGCGCCTGGCCCACGGCCTGGGACGCGGCCACGCTGTCGCCTGCGTTGGTGATTCCGCGGATCGCGCTGTCGATGGTGCTCATCAGGCTGGAGCTGGGCTGCATGGAGACGGTGTCACCCACGGCGGGCGTGCCCGTGAGGTTGAACGACATCACCGTGTCGGCACCTTCGGTGATGGCAATGGGGATGGGTTGCCCGGTGATGACTGGCGCGGTGGTGGCGGTGGACGTGGTGACCGTGCCGTCGCGGGCGGTTTTGGTCAGCGTGTAGTCGATCGACGTGGTGCCGGCAATCGGGTCCACGGTGACGGCGTCCACGGCCAGCGTGTATTGCGCGCCATCGAGCACATCGCGGTGGGTGGTGGTGATGGCCGTGCTCACCAGCGAACTGCCGGGGCCGCGCGTGACATCGGCGGTATAGACCCCGTCGCGCACGGGGTCGAACATCAGGGCCGCATGCCCGTCCAGCGTCGTGGGGATGGAGGTGCCGTTGGCGCTGGCCTGGCCGGGCAGGCCCGCAAACAGATAGTCGGGCGTGCTCAGCAGCGGGCCCGCGAAAGGCTCCAGCGCACTGCCCAAGGCGCCCAGCAGCGGCACGCCGTTGGTGTCCTTGCGGTTGATGACGTCCGTGAGTTGGTCGCGCAGGCTCTGGATCTGGTTGGCGTAGGTTCTGCGGTCGTTGGGGGTGAGTGTGCCGCTGCCTGCGGCCACGATCAACTGGCGCATTTCCTGCACCAGGCCCACGGCGTCGCCCAGCGTGGACTCGGCCTGCGCGATGGCGTTGCGCTGAACGTCCAGCGCGCGCTGCTCGGTCTGGATGCGGCTGATGCGCGTGAGCGAGCGCTCGGCCTGCGCGGCGGCCACGGGATCGTCGCTCGGGCGCACCACGCGCTTGCCTGTGGTCAGGTTTTCCTGCAGGTCCACCAGCGACTTCTGCCGCGCAGTCAGGTTGCGCAGCGAGCTGTCGTACATGTTCGCGGTGCTGACGCGGTAGAAACTGCTGGTCATAGGGTTGCCTTTCGGTATGCCGTGGTGCCACCGTCAGGGCAGCTTCACGCGGCGAGATCGTTGCTATCGGCCCATCGACTGGATCAGATTGTCGAAGATGTTCTGCGCAATTTGCAACATCTTGGCCGACGCTTGGTAGGCCTGCTGGTACTGAATGAGCTTGGCGGCTTCTTCGTCCAGGTTCACGCCAGAGACGGCCGTGCGGCTGGCCTCCAGGTTGTTGGCGATGGAGCTGGACAGGTCGGCGGCGTACAGCGCGCTCTGCGCGCGCGTACCCACTTGGGCCATCAGGCCAGCGTAGCCGTCGCCCAGGGTGGACTCGTCAAACATCTTCACGTCGCGCAGGTTCATGAGCGCCGCGCCATTGCCCGCGTTGCGGGTGTAGATGTCGCCGTACTGTGCGTCGAGCGCGTTCCCGATGGTCACCGTGTCGCCTGGGTTGGGCGTGCCCTGCAAGGTGATGGACCAGCCGTCGATGCGGATCGGCTCGCCCGGCACGTAAGGCACCACGGTGGTACCAGGCACGTAAGGGGCGGGCGGTGGAATGTTCAGCGGCTGGTCGGCAGTGCCCGATACGGTGAACCCCGCAGGCGGCCCTGCCACGAAAGTGAGTGTGACGCCTCCGCCGGTGGTGGCCGGGGCCACGGGGCTGGGTGGCAGGTTGACCGCGCCCGTGGCTACCACCTGATTGGTGGCCAGGTCCCAGTGCTCCCCGGTGGCCTTCAGGCCCGCCAGTTGCATCGTGCCGCCGTTGCTGGTGCCCATGGCCGCATTGATGGGGTTGGCCACGGCCAGGTCGCGCGGCGAATACACCAGGGCCTGGATGTTGGCCGCCGCGCTGGCAAAGGGCTTGAACAGCACACGCTCGTTGATGGCGCCTGCGGTGGTGAAGCGGAACGTGAGCCCGTCCACCATGGTGCCTGCCGGATCGGTCAGGTCGGGCACGTTGGTGGTCTTGCCGTCGGACAAACGAATGATTTGGCCGCCCGGAGCGGGTGCGGTAAATCGCACCTCGTAATCCGACGCGGCCAACCGCGTGGGGCTCAATTCCGCCGGGTTGCTCAGATCGATGCTTCCTACAGCCGTGCCCTGGGTGTAGCCGGGCATGCTGGTCGGCATGGAGAACAGCGGCTTGCCCGGCTGGCCGTCCAGCGTCAGGCCCAGCGACTGCTGGTAGTTCAGCGTGGAGCCAATGGCCAGCGCCATGCGTCCGAGCAGATTGCGCCCTTCGGTCAGGTCGTTGTTCGCAAAACGCAGCAGGCCGGTGATTTCGCCGCCACCGAGCATGCTCTCGTTCATCTCTACGGGCGCGGCGCCGGGCCGGTTGAAGAACAGGCGCGTCTGCCCGCTGCCGGGAAACATCTGGGATTCGTCAATGGACAGTTGGGCTGCGCTGCTGCCCAGCACCAGCGCCTGGCTGCCACCCACGAAAATGCCCAGGGTGCCGTCCGTGGCCGGGATCTGCGTGGTCTGCACGTACTGGTTGATCTCGCGGACCAACTGGTCGCGCTGGTCCAACAGATCGTTGGGCGTTTGACCATTGCCCTGGACGCGCGCGATTTGCTCGTTCACGTCGGCAATGCTTTTGGCCAGGTCATTGACGCGGGTGATGTTGTTGTGCAGCTGCTCGTTGACCGAGTATTGGATCTCCTGCAACTGCTCGGCGGCCGAGCGCATGCGGCTGGCCATCTCGTCCATGCGCGTGAGCGTCACCGTGCGGGCCGTGATGTCGGTGGGGGAGGACACCACATCGACCAGCGAGTTCAGCATGTCCGTGATGGAGGCGCCCAGGCCGCTGGGGCCGCCCTGGAATACGTCCTGCATCTGGGTGATGCGCTCCGCGCGGGTCACGTCCGCTGCCTGCACGGCCTGGGCCGCGGCGGCCTGGCGGGTCAGCAGCTCGTTGTGGTTGCGCAGGATGGTGGTCACCTCCACGCCATTGCCGATGTAGCCGGAACCGGTGAACTGGCCCTGCACGGTTTGCATCACCACGCTCTGGCGCGAGTAGCCCGCTACGCTGACGTTGGCAATGTTGTGCCCGGTGGTCTGCAAGGCCACTTGGTTGGCGAGCAGCGCGCGTGCGCCGACATTCAGAAGGCTCATGGTTCAGTCCTTCAGGCCTGGTTCTGGCCGGATGCGACGGGCGCCCGCGCCACACTCATCGTGCTCTGGATGGCGCGGCCCAGCTTGCTCGCATATTGCGGGTCGGTGGCGTAGCCAGCCTTTTGCAGCGCGGCGGCGTAGGCCGTGGCCGAGCCTGTTCTGGCAACTTCCTGGGCCTTGTCGTAGCGTGGGTTGTCGTTGATCAGGCGTGCGTAGTCCTTGAACGAATCCTCGTACGAGTCGTAGGCACGGAACTTCGCCGTCACCTTGCGTGGTGCGCCGTTGATGTACTCGGTGGTGGTGATCTCGGCTACCTTGCCCGTCCAGCCCTTGCCGGCCTTGATGCCGAACAGGTTGAACGAGTTGCTGCCGTCCTTGTGGCGGATTTCGCTCTTGCCCCAGCCGGTCTCGTGCCCGGCCTGGCCCAGCATGAAGCTGGCGGGGATGCCGCTCTCCTGCGCCACGCGCTCGGCGGCCGCGCGGTGGTGCTGCACGAAGTTGTCGCGGCCCTTGGGGGCGGGCGCGGCGGGGTCGGCGGCGGTGGATGCCTTGGTGGCACCACGCAGGCGGCCCACGTCCAGGCTCAGCGTGGAGCCTGGCACCAGGGCGGTGCTGTCGGCATCGCCGCCCATCTGCTTGGCCAGCTGGCGCTGGATGGCCTCGGACAGGCCGCCCGGCAGGCCGGACATCTGCACCGAAAGTTGCTGGTCGAACAGGTCGTTGGCCAGGTTGCTCTCTGCACCGTCGAGCAGGCCGGACTTCATGGTCGCCTCGCGCATGCTTTTGATGAGCTCGCGCATGAACAGCGATTCGAGCTGTTTGGCCGCTTCCTGGGTGGCGTCCTTCGTGGCTTGCACGTCCCCTTGGCTAGCCTGCAGCTTGAGGGCGTTGAGCGAGCGCCCGTCCACCGCCAGTGCCTGGCGGGCGGTGGTGAGGTCGGTGGTACTCGGCAGGGAGAACGCCATCAGATCACCTCCAGCTCCGCATTCAGCGCGCCCGCAGCCTTGATGGCTTGCAGGATGGCCAGCAGGTCCTGCGGCGTGGCGCCCAGGGTGTTGAGGGTGCGCACTACATCCGTCAGCTGGGGCGATGCGGGCATTTGCACCACATTGCCTGCATCTTGCTGGATGGCGATGTTGCTCTTTTGCGCCACCACGGTCTGCCCTTGCGACAGGGGGTTGGGCTGGCTGATGACCGGCGTGCTGCTGATGGTGATCGACAGGTTGCCGTGCGCGATGGCGCAGGGCCCCAGTGTGACGGCCTGGTTGAGCACGATGGAGCCAGTGCGCGCGTTGATAACCACCTTGGCGGCGGGCGTCGAATCGGGCAGGGCCAGCTCTTCGAGCTCGGCAATGAAGTTCACGCGGGCGCCGGGGTTCTGTGGTGCCAGCACCTGCACCGTGCGGCCGTCCAGGGCCGTGGCCGTGCCGGGGCCGGTACGGGCGTTGATGGCCTGCGCTACCTTGCGTGCGGTCTGAAAGTCCACGGCATTCAGGCCCAGGGTGATGGTGTCGCTGTCATGCAGTGGCGTGGGGACGGAGCGCTCCACCTGCGCGCCGTCCGGGATGCGGCCCGCGCTCAGGTGGTTGATTTGCACCTTGCTGCCACCAGCCGATGCACCCGCGCCACCCACCACCACGTTGCCCTGTGCCAGAGCGTAGATCTCGCCGTCCGCGCCCCGCAGCGGCGTGGCGATCAGGGTGCCGCCGCGCAGCGATTTGGCGTTGCCGATGGACGAAACGGCCACGTCGATGGCCTGCCCTGGCTGCGCAAAGGCGGGCAACTGCGCCGTGACCACCACGGTGGCCACATTCTTGAGCTGCGGCGTGGAGGTGCCCGGCGGCAGGCTGATGCCCATCTGCTGCAGGTAGTTGGCCATGGCCTGTGCGGTAAACGGCATCTGCGTGGACTGGTCGCCCGTGCCGTCCAGCCCCACCACCAGGCCGTAGCCGGACAGCTGGTTGCTGCGCACGCCTTGCACGGCTGCGATTTCCTTGATGCGCAGGGCCTGGGCCGGGGTGGCAAAGCCTGCGACCGCCAGGGCCAGCAGCAGCCACAGCGCCCGGGAGGCGCCCGCCAGGCGGGGTGCAATGGTGGAGAAGGACGAGGCTTTCATGGCTCCATTGTGGCGAGCCATGGCGTTTGCAAAGACGGGAAAAGAGGCGGCTTCCTTGGCTTGTTGCCCCGGCCTTGGGGCCAGCGGCGCCAGAGGGGATATGAGTGAAATCGGTCTCTAGCGCTTGCTGCTAAAGCGCTGGCAGCTATTGTTTTTGAGTAGCTACTTTCGGGTCTTGGCCGCCGTGGTGCTGGGGGCTGCCTTCTTGCGCAGGCAGTAGTAGTAGCCGTTGGGAACACTGGCGATGTGGTTGGGCCGCACCTTGTCCGACAGCGCTTGCGCCGTGTCGTACAGGCCGCCGCGCACGTGATAGACCCCGGACGGGCGCAGCGCCACGCCGCCGCCGTAAAAGCCCGAGGCCTCGGCCGTCTCCAGGTCTTCGGCCGTGGGCAGGTCGGCCCGCTGCGACTGGCAATAGCGCTGCGCAGTGTCGCGCGACACCAGTTGGTCTGCATGTCCTGGCGCCGCCGTCAGCCATTCCGACCCGGCCAGTGGGTTCTGGTGCTGCGAAAAGCGCGTGCCCTGAAAGTAGTCAAAGATGTCGCGCGCCAGCGCTTCGGCCAGTGTGGGCGCGGGTGCCGTCACGGTAAAGCTCTGTGACGCCCCGTTGCCCAGCTTGACCAGCGTGGCCGTGGCTTGCACCAGCGGGCCGTCCATGCGGGTGTAGGTGACGTAGGCCACCAGCGTCACCTGGCCGGCCTTGGCCTTGAGCGCATCGAGCGCCTTGGTGTCCAGCGTGGCCGCGCCCTGCAGCTCCTGCGGCGTAATGCCCACGAAGTCAAAGCGCAGCTTGGGCGAGCGGGTGTTGATGCGCCGGGCTTGTCGGTCCAGCTCGCCAATGAGCTGGGTGTTGAGCGTGCGCCCCAGCTGGCCCAGCGCCGTGTTTTCGTGGTGGGCCTGCAGGTCGTCCACGGCCTGCAGTGCGGCCACCAGCTTTTGCGGGTCGGCCTTGTCGGCGTGCAGGTCGGAGAATGCCTTGCGGTCCTGCGCATAGTCTCCCAGGTCGGAGGCGCGCACCACGGGGATGTGGGGCCACACCACAAACGGCTGCTCCACAGGCTCGCGGAAGTCCGCCGCGCCCGCAAGACCGCAGCACAGCGCCAGAGCCAGGGTGATCAGCGGACGCAAACAGGCCATGGGCGCCAACGTCAGAATGGCGTGATGGAATTGAACGCGCGACCCAGCCAGCCCATGGCCTGCGCTTCGGCCTGCTCGCCCAGGCCGCGCGAGATCACGCGCACGTTGGCCACATAGCGGGAGTCGATGACGCTGCCGGGTTGCAGGCGCCGGGGATCGACGATGCCCGAGAAGCGCAGCACGTCCACGCTGCGGTTCACGCCCACCTGCTTCTCGCCCGCCACGACCAGATGACCATTGGGCAGCACGTCGGTGACGATGGCGGTGATGTTGCTCTTGAAGTCGTTCTTGGCCAGGGTGTCGCCCTTGCCCTCGAACGTGCTCTCATAGCCCGCACCAATCTTGGTCCGGTCGGCCACCTTGGCCGCCGTTTTGGACGACAGCAGCGGCAGCGCCGTGATACCGGCCTCCGTGTTGGAGTTGCGGCCTACGTTGGACGTGCTGTTTTGCTTGGCGTCGATCTCTTCCTTGATGGCAATCGTCACCACGTCGCCCACCAGGCGCGCGCGCTGGTCCTCGAACGCGGGGCGGTAGCTGGCGGCGTGGAACAGGCTGCCCGTGGCCGGACCGGCGGGCCGGGGAAGGGCGGCAACGGGCGGCGGCGTGGTGGGCAGAACGTCCACGGGTGGCGCGGGGCTCAGGCTGGCGCACCCGGTGGCCAGCACGGCCAGGGCGCTGCCCAGCAGGCGCAAAAGGGTGTTGTTCATGGGGAGGCTCCTCACGGTGCTTTGGGGCGGGCGGTACTTACAGTTGCGACAGCTTGGCCAGCATCTGGTCGCTGGTCTGGATGGCCTTGGAGTTCATCTCGTAGGCGCGCTGGGTTTGGATCATGTTCACAAGCTCCTCCACCACGTTGACGTTGGAGCTTTCCACAAAACCCTGCCGAACAATGCCCAGCCCGTTCGTGCCGGGCGTGCCCTGTTGCGGCGGGCCGGAGGCTGCCGACTCCAGGTACAGGTTCTGCCCCATGGGCTGCAGGCCTGCGGAGTTGATGAAGCTGGACATGGACAGCTGGCCGAGTTGCTGTGAGGCGGCTGCGCCGGCCACGGTGGCGCTCACCACGCCATCCTCGCTGATGCTGATGCTCTTGGTGCCCGCTGGCACGGTGATGCCCGGTGCCACGGGCAGGCCGCTGGAGGTGACGATGCGGCCCTGCGAGTCGAGCTGAAAGGAGCCGTCGCGCGTGTAGGCGGTGGTGCCGTCGGGCATCTGCACCTCGAAGAAGCCGTCGCCGTTGATGGCCACGTCCAGGTTGTTGCCGGACTGCTGCAGGCTGCCCTGGGTGAAGTTGCGGCTGGTCGCCACCACGTTCACACCCAGGCCCAGGTGCAGGCCGGTGGGAAGCTGGTTTTCCTCGGTGGTCTGCGATCCCACCTGGCGCAGGTTCTGGTAGATCAGGTCCTCGAACACCGCGTTGTTGCGCTTGAAGCCCGTGGTGGACACGTTGGCGAGGTTGTGCGAGATTACGTCCAGCTGGGTCTGCTGGGCGGTCATGCCGGTCTTGGCGATCCACAGTGAATTCATCATGGCGCTGGTCCTTTTCTTAGCCGTTCAGGCTCAATAGTTGTCCGGCGGACTTGTCGTCGCTTTCGGCGGTTTGCAACAGCTTCATCTGCTGCTCGAACTGGCGGGACGCGGCGATCATCCCCACCATGGCCTCGACCGCGTTCACGTTGGAGCCCTCCAGCGCGCCCGACACCATGCGGGCATTCGGGTCGGCGGGCAGGGCGTCGCCGCCCGCAGCGCGGAACATGCCGTCGTCGCC
>DAIQRN010000074.1:0-9251 GCA_036786185.1 Acidovorax sp.
ACGGCGCAGGCGCCGACTTCTCCATCGGCTGCGGCTACAAGTACCTCAACGGCGGCCCCGGCGCACCAGCCTTTGTGTGGGTGCACCCACGCCATGCTGACCGCCCGGACTTGAAGTTCATGCAGCCGCTGTCCGGCTGGTGGGGCCATGCCGCGCCTTTTGCCTTCACGCCCGACTACCAGCCCGCACCCGGCATCACGCGCTACCTGTGCGGCACGCAGCCCATCATCAGCCTGTCGGCGCTGCAATGCGGGCTGGATGTGTTCACCGCCGCAGAAAGCCTGGGCGGCATGGCGGCGCTGCGCACCAAGTCGCTGGCGCTCACCGACCTGTTCATCCAGCTGGTGGAGGAGCGCTGCGCGGGCCACGGCCTGGGCCTGGCCACGCCGCGTGACCATGCCCAACGCGGCTCGCAGGTGTGCCTGACCCGCGACACCGGCGCCTACGCCATCGTGCAGGCGCTCATTGCCCGCCGCGTCATCGGCGACTTCCGCAAGGGCGACGGCGGCACGGGCCGCCACAAGGACATCTTGCGCTTTGGCCTCACGCCGCTGTACCTGGGCTACGAGGATGTGTGGAACGCCGTGGAGCACCTGCGCCAGGTGCTGGACACCGCCGAGTGGCAGCGCCCCGAATTCAACCAGCAGAACGCCGTGACCTGAGGAGACGCGCCATGACCTGCCCCCTGCATTCCCCCGAATCCATCGTCCACGACGAGCGCGCCCAGCTCGACTTCAGCCGCAGCATGAGCTATGGCGACTATCTGCAGCTCGACGCCATCCTCACCGCGCAAAAGCCCCTGTCGCCCGCGCACGACGAGATGCTGTTCATCGTGCAGCACCAGACCAGCGAGCTATGGATGAAGCTCATGCTGCACGAGCTCAACGCCGCCATCGGCCACATTGCGGCGGACGAGCTGCAGATGGCCTTCAAGATGCTGGCGCGCGTCAGCAAGATCATGGAGCAGCTGGTGCACGCCTGGGACGTTCTGGCCACCATGACGCCGCCCGAATACACCGCCATGCGCCCCTACCTGGGCCAGTCCAGCGGGTTTCAGAGCTACCAGTACCGCAGCATCGAGTTTGCGCTGGGCAACAAGAACCGCGCCATGCTCCGGCCCCACGAGCACCGCGCCGACCTGCTGGCGCAGGTGCAGGCTGCGTTCGAGGCGCCCTCGCTGTACGACGAGGCCCTGCGCCTGCTGGCCCGCCGCGGCATCCCCGTGCCCGCCAGCCACCTGGACCGCGACTGGACCCAGCCCTACGAGGCCAGCGACGCCGTGGAGCAGGCCTGGCTGGCGGTGTACCGCGACCCCAAGGCGCACTGGGACCTGTACCAGCTGGGCGAGGAACTGACGGACCTGGAGGACGCCTTCCGCCTCTGGCGCTTCCGCCACGTGACCACGGTGGAGCGCGTGATCGGCTTCAAGCGCGGCACCGGCGGCACGGGCGGGGTGAGCTACCTGCGCAAGATGCTAGACGTGGTGCTGTTCCCCGAGATCTGGAAGCTGCGCACCGACCTGTGATGACCGCCGCCACGGCCCAAAGAATATGGGTCAAAAATGGCTCCAGCGCTTACTGGCAAAGCGCTGGCAGCTATTGTTTTTAAAGCAACTTACCGAACCCCGGCCACCAGCGTAGGCCGGCTGCGGCACCAGATGGGTGCGAGGTGGCCAATCTGTATGGTCAGCTCGCGGCTGTTGCCCTGCACCGTGGTGGGGCCGTTGCTGAAGGCGTAGCCCGACTCGGCCGCCTGCTGGGGCAGCGTGACGGCCCAGCCACCGCGCAGCAGCACGCCCCGGCCCTGCTCGGCATCAAACTGCATTTCCACCTTCTCGCCGTTGACGCACGCAAATTGCAGGCTGTTGCGGCCCGCCGGTGCGTCCATCGCTTGCGGCTGGGCGGGCTGGCTGGCGCAGCCAGACAACACCAGAGCGGCCAACGCACCCGAACCCGGCAAAAACCACTTTCTCATCGCACACTCCTGAATCGCCACACATTTCCGGCGGCATGGTCCGGACCCTCAAAGCACGAACCCTGCCACCTCCTACTGCTTGCACGGCCTTCAGAGTGCCTCAGATACGGCGGTCCGTCATTGGGGCGATCCCCTGTTGAAAGCCCCCTTAGCCGACCTCGCCCCCAGTCTGGCGCGGGCCTGCGACACGCCTGTGACAGCAGTTCGGGCCCGCAGCGCACTTCATTACAAACAATAACCAAACCAATGCCCCAACGGCCACCTGATTGACCCCGCAATCGCCGAATCGGGGCAGAACTCAGGACTTTCCCTAGTGCCCATCTGCGCAGGGCGCCGCAGCGGGCGACAGCGGCCTTGTCAATCTGCAGGTACGCTTGCCTCGCCCCGCCACTTCACTTCTGAAGGCATCCCTGTGCAAACTGCCCCGCCGCCCTCCGCCCCCCTGCTTGCGCCCCGCGCCGCCTGGGCCATGCTGCTGGCGCTGATCTCGGGCTTTGCGCTGAGCACGGCATTTCGCACCGTCACCGCCATCATGGCCACGGGGCTGCGCGCGGAGTTTGGTCTGTCTGCAGAGGCCCTGGGCGTGTTTGCGGGTGCCTTTGCGTTTGCGTTTGGCGCCATGCAGCTGTTCATGGGCACGGGCATCGACCTCTATGGCGTGCGGCGCACGCTGCTGGTGGCGTTTCCGCTGGCGATTGCGGGCGCGCTGCTGTCGGCGCTGGCGCCCGGCTACGGTGCCGTGCTGCTGGGCCAGGTGCTGATTGGCGTGGGGTGTGCACCGGCCTTTTTGGTGTGCACGGTGTTCATTGCGCGCTACTTTCCGGCCCGCCAGTTTGCCTTGGTGTCGGGCGTGGCGCTGGGCGTGGGCGGGGTGGGCATGCTGTTCACGGGCACGCCGCTGGCGTGGCTGGTGCAGCAGTCGTCCTGGCGGATGGGCTTTGCCGTGCTGGCTGGCCTGGCCCTGCTCGCCTGGCTGCTGATCTTCTGGAAGGTGCACGAGCCTGCCGCCATGGCGCACACCCACGCGCCGCCGCGTGAGTCGTTGGGGGCGGCCGTGCGCGGCTTCGGCACACTGCTTTTGATGCCGCACACGGCGGGCATCTTGCTGCTGGGGCTGATGACGTATGCCGCGTTTCTCACGCTGCGCGGGCTGTGGCTGGGGCCGCTGTTGATCGAGCGGCATGGCTATTCGCTGGTGGCCAGCGGCAACGTGGCGGTGCTGGTGTCACTGGTGTCGCTGTTCACGCCCGCACTGTTTGGCCGACTGGACCCGGGGGCCGCGCGGCGGCGGCGCTGGCTGGTGGCGTTCACGCTGCTGCTGGCGGCACTGTTTGCCGCCATCGGGCTGCTGCACGCCGCATGGATGGACGTGGGCGGCTCGCTGGCCGTGGGCCTGCTGTCGGGCTACATGGTGCTGCAGTACGCCGACGTGCGCTCGGCCTACCCACCCGCAATGACCGGCCGGGCCATGGCCGTGTTCACCATGGCCATGTTTTTGGGCGTGGCGCTGATGCAGTGGGTGACGGGCGTGGCCGCGTCGCTGGCCAGCGCACGCGGCGCAGACCCGTACATGGCGGTGATGCTCACCATTGCGGGCATGCTGGCCACCGGGGCCATCGCCTTCAGGCTGCTGCCAGGGCCGCCCCGCGCGCATTGAGCCCCTTGACGCGCCACCACTGGAGCACGCCGAACAGCAGTTCAAACAGGGTGAAACCCAGCACGATGCTGCTGGCGCTCTGCATCACCGCATAGACCTGCCAGGCCGCGAACAGAAAGCGCGCCATGCCGTCAAGCCGCCCCAGCAGCAGCGAAGGCGCCGCGATGCGCGCCACCGACCACACCACCACCACCGACCCGAGCAGGTTGGCCAGCAGCATGTGCATGGCATCCAGCGGCGGCAACGTGCCAGGCAGCCCCAGCGCCAGGGCTACTGCGCCCAGTTGGGCATGCAGCCATGCAAAGGTCCAGGGCAAGGCGAACGGCCAGGTGACGAGCAGGTCGTACCAGCCGCTGGCGCGGACGATGCGCAGGTAGCGGGGCGAGGCGAATGCAGGGATGGTCATGGCAAAAAATAGAAAGTGAAAGAGGCCCCGAGCTTCAGCCCTGAAGTACGCTTCAGGGTCAAGCGTTTTTGAGCGAGGACATTCCATGCTGATCGGAGAATTGGCCACAGCCTCGGGCCTGAGCCGCGAGGCCCTGCGCTTTTATGAGCAGCAAGGCCTGGTCCGCGCGCGGCGCCTGTCTAATGGCTACCGCGACTACCCGCCCGAGGCGGTGATGCTGGTGCAGTACATCCGCACGGCGCAGCAGCTGGGTTTCACGCTGGCGGAGATCGGCGACCGGCTGCCAGGCATCTGGGACGCTCCCGACCCCGCGCCCGCCCTTGCCGGGGTGCTGGCAGTGAAACTACAGGAGATTGACGCGCGCATCACCGCGCTACAGGCGCTGCGCGAGACGCTGGCCGAGCGCGTGGCCGCCGCCTGCCCGCTGATGGCGGCACCTGGGAAGTTTTGAATCAAGTCGGGCTCCAGCGCTTTATGGTAAAGCGCTGACAGCTATGATTTTTGATGCAATTTACAAAGAACTCGCACTCGACCCGTCACCCCGGTACAGCCAGGGCACGTCCAGCAGCCGCTCGCCCAGAAGGCGCAGCGACAGGTCGCGCCCCCAGCGCACAGGCCCCGTGGCGTGAAAGATGCGCCCGTTGCGGGTGGAGCGCGCCTGCACGCGCGCGTTGCGCTGCCAGCGGTTAAGCGCATAGCGGCGCAGGCGCAAAGGCACGTCCAGGTCGTGCATGGCCAGCGCGCGCTGCAGCTCCGCCGCATCTTCAATGGCCATGCCGGCCCCCTGGGCCAGATAGGGCCGCATGGGGTGGGCTGCATCGCCCAGTAGGGCCACCAGGCCGCGTGCCATGTCGTCGGCGTTGCGCACCGGCGGGCGGTCGCACAGAGGCCACAGGCGCCATCCTGCGCCCGCGTCGGCCAGCCCCCGCACCTGGTCCTGCAGTGCGGTGCAGGTGCCCTGCAGCGCATGGGCCAGGCCGTCCGCATTGGCGGCGTGGTCCCAGTTCTCCAAGTCCTGGGGCGCGGGGCCTTGCACGATGACCACGAGGTTCTGCAACTCACCGCACCGCACCGGGTACTGCACCGCGTGCAGATGCGGCCCCAGCCAGGCGGTAATCTGCCGGGTGCGCAGGGCCTCGGGCAGAGCCTGTTGCGGCACCAGGGCGCGGTAGGCCAGGTGGCCGGTCACTCTGGGTGGCATGGTTCCCAGCAGCTGGTTGCGCGTGCCGCTCCACAGGCCGTCGGCGCCGATCAGCGCATCGCCCTCCACCACGCGGCCCTGGCTGGTGCGCACGGTGACCACGTCGCCGGTGTCGGCAAAGCTGTCGATCGCCAAGCCCAGATGGATGTGCGCATCGGTGTACTGTTCCAGCCCGTCCAGCAGCAAGCCATGCAGGTCCGCGCGATGGATGGTGGCGTAAGCGGCGCCATAGCGCTCGACCGCCGTGGACCCCAGCGGCAGCACGGCCAGCTCCTTGCCGTTGAGCGCGCTGCGCACCTGCAGGCGGCTGGGGAAGGCGGCCACGGCCTGCAGGTGCTGCTGCAGGCCCCAGGCCTGCAGGCGGCGCACCACGTTGGGGCCAATCTGCACGCCCGCCCCCACTTCGCTGAAGGCCGCCGCGCGCTCGTACAGCCGCACGTCCCAGCCCGCGCGCGATGCGCCCAAGGCGGCCGCCAAGCCGCCAATGCCGCCACCGGCAACCAACACCTGTTTCTTCATGCCCGGATTGTGACCTGCCGCGGCCTCAATGCGCGGGTCGCAGCGCCCGCTCCAGCACCTCGGCCGGCATGGGGCGGCCAAACAGGTAGCCCTGGAAGGCTTCGCAGCCATGGCGCTGCAAGAATTCAAGCTGGCCCGTGGTCTCCACGCCCTCGGCCACCACCGCCAGGTCCAGGCTCTTGGCCAGGGCCAGGATGGTGCGCACGATGGCCGCGTCGTTGGGGTCGGTCTGCAGGTCGCGCACAAAGCCCTGGTCGATCTTGAGCTGTTCCAGCGGCAGGCGCTTGAGGTAGGACAGCGACGAGTAGCCGGTGCCGAAGTCGTCGAGCGAAAAGCCCACGCCGTAGCGGCGCAGGTACTCCATGCGCGCGATCACGTCTTCCACGTCGGCCAGCAGCAAGCTTTCGGTGAGTTCGAGCTTGAGGCGCTCGGGGTTGGCGCCGCTGCTTTGCAGGATGCCCAGCACCTGCTTGACAAAATCCGGCTGGCGGAACTGCCGCACGCTCACATTCACCGACAGGAAGAACTGGCGCGTGAGCGGGCTGCGCGACCAGGCCACCAGCTGGGCGCAGGCGGCCTCCAGCACCCACAGCCCCAGGGGCAGGATCAGCCCCGTCTGCTCGGCCAGCGGGATGAATTCGCCCGGCGGCACCAGCCCGCGCTGCGGGTGCTGCCAGCGCACCAACGCCTCGGCGCCCAGCAGCCGGCCCTTGCCGTCCACCACGGGCTGGTAGTGCAGCAACAGCTCGCGCGCCTGCAGGCCCCGGCGCAGATCGGCCTCCAGCGCGGCGCGGCTGCTGACGGCGGCCTGCATGTTGGGGTCAAAGAAGCGCTGGGTGTTGCGCCCCGCCGCCTTGGCCTGGTACATGGCCAGATCGGCCTGCTTGAGCAGCTCATCCACACTGCAGGTCTGCTGGCCAAACAGCGCAATGCCGATGCTGGGCGTGCTGTGGTGGCTGGTGCTGCCCAGGACATAGGGCTTGCCCAGGGTGGTGGCGATGTGGCTGGCCACCAGCGCGGATTCGGCGCTGGCCTGGGCCGCATCGGCGCTCAGCCCCTCCACCAGCACCACGAACTCGTCGCCGCCAAAGCGCGCCACGGTATCCACCGCGCGCACGCAGCCGGTCAGGCGCTGGGCCACCTGCAGCAGCAGTTGGTCGCCCGTGTCGTGGCCCAGCGTGTCGTTGAGGTCCTTGAAGTTATCGAGGTCAATGAACAGCAGCGCCCCCTGCAAGCCCGAGCGGGCCACGCCCGCCATGGCGCGCTGCAGCCGGTCGCCCAGCATGCGGCGGTTGGGCAGGCTGGTGAGCGCGTCATAAAACGCCAGCCGCTCGATCTGCTGCGCGGCTTCCTTGCGCTCGGTGATGTCGCGCCCTACGCCGCGGTAGCCGCGCAGCGTGCCGTCGGCGCCGATCACCGGGACGCCGCTGACCGCAATCCAGTGCATGCTGCCATCGGGCCGCTGGCGCTGCAGCTCCAGGTCGCGAAACGGCTGGCGCGCCTGCAGCGCCGCGCGGTGTTTGGTCCAGTCGGCCTCGGACATGTTGAGCGCGCCGATCTCCCAGCGCGTACGGCCCATCACGCTCGACATGGGGATGCCGTTGACGCTGAGGTCGCCCGCCAGCTGCACGAAGCGGCCCTCGGCGTCGTGCTCCCAATACCAGTCCGAGGACAGGTCGGACAGGGAGCGAAAGCGCGCCTCGCTCTCGCGCAGCTCGTTCTCCACGCGCACGTAGTCGCTCACGTCGGTGAAGGTGCGCACCAGGCCGCCGTCGGCCAGCGTGGTGGTACGTACCTCGTAGGTGCTGCCCTCGCGCGTGGTGCGCCAGTACACCTCGGGGGACGCTCCGTGCGAGCCGGCGGCGACGTAGTCGTGCCCGCGCCGGTCCACCAGGCTGTAGCCCTCGCCGAAGTCCCCGCGCTCGGCCTGCACGCGCGTGAGGTCGGCCAGCGTGGGGCGTGCGGCCATGAGCGACTCGGACAGGTTGAGCAGCTCCAGCACGCGCTGGTTATAGACCGTGATGCGCCCGCCGGGGTCGGTCTTGAAGATGCCCTGGCTCATGCTGGCCAGCGTGGCCTGCAGGGCCGAGCGCTGCTCCTGCAGCAGGGCCAGCGCGTCCTGCCAGATGCGGGCGTCCACCATGCGGGGGGACTGCGCCTGCCCGCTGGCGTCGTGCACCAGGGCCGCCAGGCGGTGCACCAGCTCGCCCAGGTGGGCCGTGCCATCGGCGTCGCGCAGCACGTAGTCTCCCAGCCCGCAGCGAAAGGCGCGCGCGGCCAGGGCCTCCTGCTGCGCGGTGATGCACATCAGCACGGGCCGGCCCGCGCACAGCTCCAGCACCTCGGGCAGGCTTTGCGCCGTGGGCGCAAGGCACAGCACCACGGCCTCCCAGGCCTGGGAGGCCAGGGGCGCCAGCGCGGTCTCGGGCGTGGGGGTGGTCACCACGCGCCAGTCGGGCTGGTTGAGCGCCATCAGGCGCCGGGCCAGTTCTGCGTGCTGCGTATCGCTGTCCACCCACAGCACGCCAGGCCCGCTCATGGATGCGCCCTGCGGCAGCCTTGCCCACACGGTGGCGGCGGGCGCACCGGGCTGCCACGGTGGACCGGGATGTGCAAGGTGCGGTCGTGTCATGGGGGGTGGCAAAGAACAGCTAGTCGTGCCGGCCTGTTTTACAGAGTTCTGCATCATGCGACAAGTGTATCTACAAGTAACTCATGCAAAACGGGGCCGAAGCCCCGCTCTGAAACGATGCCGCCGCCAGGGTCAGCCCTGCAGCAGCTGGCGCAGCACAAAGGGCAGGATGCCGCCTGCCTGGTAGTAGTCCACCTCGATGGGCGTGTCGATGCGCAGCGTCACCGCCACCTGCCGGCGGCTGCCGTCCGCGCGGTGGATGACCAGCTGGGCATCGCTTTGGGGCGTGAGCGCGGCGTCGGGCACCACGTCGATGGTCTCGTTGCCGGTAAGGCCCAGCGACTCCCAAGAATCGCCCGCCTTGAACTGCAGCGGCAGCACGCCCATGCCCACCAGGTTGGAGCGGTGGATGCGCTCGAAGCTCTTGGCCACCACGGCCTTGATGCCCAAGAGCTGGGTGCCCTTGGCCGCCCAGTCGCGGCTGGAGCCCGTGCCGTATTCCTCGCCCGCAAAGATCACCGTGGGGGTTTCCTGGGCGATGTACTGCATGGCGGCGTCGAAGATGAACATCTTCTCGCCCGCCAGCGGCCCTTCGTTCTGGAATACCGTCACGCCGCCCTCCTCGCGCGAGCCATCGGCCGTGGGCGGGATCATGAGGTTCTTGATGCGCACGTTGGCGAAGGTGCCGCGCATCATCACGTCATGGTTGCCGCGCCGCGCGCCGTAGCTGTTGAAGTCGGCCTTTTGCACGCCGTGCTGCAGCAACCACTGGCCTGCGGGCGAGGTGTCCTTGATGGAGCCTGCGGGCGAGATGTGGTCGGTGGTGATGGAGTCGCCAAACAGCGCCATGATGCGCGCGCCC
>DAIQRN010000503.1:0-2188 GCA_036786185.1 Acidovorax sp.
CACACACGCTTTCCAGGCGTGCGACTTAAACCGCTCATCCACCTCTCCGAAGCCCTCGATTATAGCCACAGGATTGAGGGCATTCTGGTCCGAGGTCGGTATCGCCTGAAAATTTCCGCTGACCGCTGCTCGGTCAGCCTGCCTTTTGGGAGGTCTGCACCATCTTCATGGCCGAGCCGATCAGCGCTGACACCTCGGTCATGTTGCTGGGCACGATGAGGGTGGTGGTGGCATCCGACGCGACCTGGCTGTAAGCATCCACGGCCTTTTCGGCCACCTTGAGTTGCACGGCCTGTTCGCCGCCGGGCTGGCGGATGGCAGCAGCCACGCGCTCGATGGCCTGTGCGTTGGCTTCGGCCACGGCCTTGATGGATTCGGCCTCGCCCTGGGCCTTGTTGATGACGGCCTGTTTTTCGCCCTCGGAGCGGGCGATGAAGGCCTCGCGCTCGCCGGTGGCGATGTTGATCTGTTCCTGGCGGCGGCCTTCGGATGCGGCGATCAGTGCTCGCTTTTCGCGCTCTGCGGTGATCTGGGCCTGCATGGAGCGCAGGATTTCTGCGGGCGGCGTCAGGTCCTTGATCTCATAGCGGAGCACCTTGACGCCCCAGTTCAGCGCGGCCTCGTCGATGGCTTGCACGACTTGGGCGTTGATGATGTCGCGCTCCTCAAAGGTCTTGTCCAGTTCCAGCTTGCCGATGACGGAACGCAGCGACGTTTGCGCAAGTTGCGTGACGGCGACGATGTAGTTGCTGGAGCCATAGCTAGCGCGCATGGGGTCGGTGACCTGAAAGTACAGGATGCCGTCCACCTGCAGCTGGGTGTTGTCGCGCGTGATGCAGACCTGGCTGGGCACGTCGAGCGGGATTTCCTTCAGGCTGTGCTTGTAGGCCACCTTGTCCACAAAAGGCACGAGGAAGTTGAGCCCTGGCGAGAGCGTGCCGGCGTACTTGCCCAGGCGCTCCTTGACCCAGGCGTTTTGTTGCGGGACCACCTTCACCGAACGGATGACGAAGACGATGAAGATGATGAAGAGCACGGTTGCTATGACGGTTTTGTCCATGAAAAAGCCTCTCTGGGTTGTTTGTTGAAGTATTGGCAGATGGGCGAACCGGCCCTATACCGGGTCCACCAGAAGGCGGTTGCCCACCAGCTCCGACACGCGGTGCATGCCGATGGAGGGGGTGATGCCGGGGCGGTGGATGGCGGTCCAGGTGGCGCCGCGGTATTTCACGGTGGTGGTGCCGTCGGAGTTCCACGATTCGATGAGCACGGTTTCGCCCACGTCCAGGTTCACGCTGCGGTCTGCGCGGGGTGAGGGGTCTCCGGGGCGCTGCTTTTTCATCTGGTGCAAGCCCACGACCAAGCCTGCGCCCACGATGGCTGCCGCCACGATCTGCAAGGGAAGCGACAGGCCCAGGTGCGCCGCAATGGCCCCGGCCACCAGTCCCACGGCCACCATCAGAAGATAGAACGTGCCCGTGACCAGTTCGGAAACGACCAAAGCCCCCGCTGCCAGCCACCAGATGGTGGATTCCTCCATAGCCAACTCCTTGTTGTGATTGTGTTTAGTGCACCACATTCTGGGTCAAAAGGGCGGCAGTTCAAAGGCACGTCAAGCTTATTCCTTACACTTCGCGCCTATTTCGTTTTTTGGCCAGGCAGGGCACGGTTGTACGGAGGCTGCGCATGAAGTTTCGTTTCCCCATCATCATCATCGACGAGGACTATCGCTCCGAGAACACCTCGGGCCTGGGCATCCGTGCGCTGGCGCAGGCCATCGAGGCCGAAGGCTTCGAGGTGGTCGGCGTGACCAGCTATGGCGACCTGTCGCAGTTTGCGCAGCAGCAAAGCCGCGCCAGTGCGTTCATCCTGTCCATCGACGACGAGGAGTTCACGCTGGGCGCGGGCCAGGACCCTATCGTGCACAGCCTGCGCAGCTTCATCGGCGAAGTGCGCCGCAAGAACGCCGATGTGCCGATTTACGTGCATGGCGAGACCAAGACCAGCCGCCACCTGCCCAACGACATCCTGCGCGAGCTGCACGGCTTCATCCACATGTTCGAGGACACGCCCGAGTTCGTGGCGCGCCACATCATCCGCGAGGCCAAGAGCTACCTCGAAGGCGTGCAGCCGCCGTTCTTCAAGGCGCTGCTGGACTACGCCGAAGACGGCTCCTACAGCTGGCACT
>DAIQRN010000504.1:0-2187 GCA_036786185.1 Acidovorax sp.
CCGCCACGGACCACGTCCTCGAAGTCAACAACATCGAGGTCATCTACAACAAGGTGGTGCAGGCCCTGCGCGGCCTGTCGCTGGCCGTGCCGCGCGGGCAGATCGTGGCGCTGCTGGGCAGCAACGGTGCGGGCAAGAGCACCACGCTCAAGGCCGTGTCGGGACTGCTGGCGCTGGAGGACGGCGTGCTGGCCAGCGGCAGCATCCGCTTCAATGGCGGCGACACGGCGGCGCTGGCGCCGCAGCAGCTGGTGCGCAGCGGCCTGTCCCATGTGATGGAGGGGCGGCGCGTGTTCGAGGACCTCACGATCGAGGAAAACCTCATCGCCTCCACCTACGCGCTGACGGGCCGGGGCGACGTGAAACCCGACTTTGACCTGGTCTATACCTACTTCCCGCGCCTGCACGAGCGGCGCAAGGGCCTGGCAGGCTACCTGTCGGGCGGCGAGCAGCAGATGCTGGCCATCGGCCGCGCGCTCATCGCGCAGCCGCAGTTGATCCTGCTCGACGAACCCTCGCTGGGCCTTTCTCCCAAGCTGGTGGAAGACATCTTCACCATCATCGCCCGCATCAACGCCGAGCGCGGCACCAGCATGCTGCTGGTGGAGCAGAACGCCACCGTGGCCCTGGCCGTGGCGCACCAGGGCTACATCATGGAAAACGGCAAGATCGTCATCGACGGCACGGCCGAGCGGCTGGCCAACGACCCCGACGTGCGCGAGTTCTATCTGGGCATGGGCGGTGGCGGCGAGGCCAAGAGCTTCAAGGACATCAAGCACTACAAGCGGCGCAAAAGATGGCTGTCATAAGAGTACATCCCCCTGAGGCGCTTCGCGCCTTCCCCCTTCTCTCGAATGGCTGCGCCATTCGGGAAGGGGGACGCAGCCAGTGCGGCGGGGCGGCCCTTGCACGGCTGCCCTGGCCTGCGCCGCTCCAGTATCACAAGCCACTGTTGACGCAACGCGCATCGGACCGTTGACATGATGAAACTCCCCGACCTCACCCTGCCGCAGATGCTGCGCGAACGCGCGCGCACCGACGCGCTGCGCATCGCCGTCCGGCAAAAGGACTTCGGCATCTGGAAGCCCTTCACCTGGGCGCAGTACCTTGACCGGGCCAGCCACTTCGGCCTGGGCCTGCGCGCCTTGGGCCTGCCCATGGGCGGCCATGTGGGCGTGATCGCCGAGAACCGCATCGAATGGGTGCTGGCGCAAATGGGCGCGGGCCTGGTCGGTGCCGTCACCGTGGGGGTCTATCCCACCAGCCCCACCAACGAGGTGGCCTACGTGGTGGGCCATGCCGACATCGAGATCATGGTCTGCGAAGACCAGGAGCAGACCGACAAGCTGCTCGCCGCGCTGCCCGAGTTGCCGCGCCTGAAAAAGATCATCGTCATGGAAACCAAGGGCCTGCGCAGCTTCGCGCCCGAGGTGCGCCAGTTCATCGCCACCTTCGATGAAGTCGAAAAGCTCGGCGCCGCATCAGGCCAGCAGGCGCTGATCGACAGCGCCCTGGCGCGCCAGACGCTGGACGACGTGGGCCTGATGATCTACACCTCGGGCTCCACCGGCAAGCCCAAGGGCGCGATGATCACCTACCGCAACATCCGCGGCGTGGTGCCCGGCATCGTGGACCGGCTGGAGCTGAATGCGGCCACCACCCACCTGTCGTACCTGCCCCTGTGCCACGTGGCCGAGCAGATGCTCACCACCTTCGTGCCCGTGTACCTGGGTTCGCAGATCAACTTTGGCGAATCCATCCGCACCGTGCAGGAAGACCTGCGCGAGGTCGCGCCCACCATGTTCCTGGGCGTGCCGCGCATCTGGGAAAAGCTGCACGCCGCCATCAGCATCAAGCTGCAGGAAACCGGCGGCCTGCGCCGCAGGCTGTTCCGCACGGCCTACGCCGCCTGCCAGCCCCTGGCCGAGAAGCCGCGCGCGCAGTGGAGCATCGGCAACATGTTCACCTACACCGCGTGCTATTGGCTGGTGTTCCGCGCGCTGCAGAACTTCATCGGCCTGCGCGATGTCCAGGTGGCGCTGACGGGCGCGGCGCCCATTCCGCCCGACGTGGTGCGCTTCTTTCGCGTGCTGGGCGTGCCGCTCATCGAGGTCTATGGCCTGACCGAATCCACCGGCATGGTCACCGGCCACAAGCTGGACGATGTGCAGGTCGGCACCGTGGGCG
>DAIQRN010000075.1:0-9196 GCA_036786185.1 Acidovorax sp.
ATGTTCCGGGGTTTCCTGCGCTGGTGCGCTGCCCGCCCTGAGTATCGGAGCCTGATAGACCGAGATGCAGGCAAGGCCGCCGCCATTGTGGAGAATTTGCCGAGCAATACCCGCCGCACCGATGCTCTTGAAGCCGCACAGGTACCCGGCTGGTGGGCTGGGGTGGAGCAACTGAGTAACCGCACTGCAAGCGCCTACCTGCGCGCCCTGCTGCTGACAGGTGCCCGCCGTGAAGAACTGGCCGCCCTGACATGGGAGAACGTGGATTTTCAGTGGCGCAAGCTGACCATTGCCGACAAAGTGGAAATCACCCGGACCATTCCCCTGAGCCCTTATGTGGCGCACATGCTGGCAACGCTGCCGAGGGTGGGGTCGTATGTGTTCGCCAGCACGGGCAAGGCGGAGCGCATTACCGACGCACGCGCCAGCCATGCCAAGGCCCTGCAAAGCGCTGCAATTGATGGGTTGACCATCCACGGGCTGCGCCGTTCCTTTTCGCTGCTTGGCGAAGCTGCCGGGGCACCAGCCGGGGCCATCGCGCAAGTGATGGGGCACAAGCCTAGCGCAACCGCTGAGGGCTACAGGCCGCGTAGCGTTGACGCCCTGCGCCCGTTCCTGGAACAGATTGAACGGCACATTCTGGAACAGGCCGGGATTGTGTTCGATGCCAAGGCCGCGCCTGGTGCACTGCGCGCGGTGGTCTGAAAATAGCAAAAAAGCTATACTATGAACACTTGGACAGTGACATTGCACCCGCAGGCAGAGCCTGAGCTGACAGCACTTCCCGCCGATATGCAAGCCCGGTTTGTGCACATTGCCGAACTGCTGCAAGATTTTGGCCCGCAGCGTGTCGGACTGCCGCATATCCGCCCACTGGAGGGCAAGTTGTGGGAGATGCGAATGCAAGGCCGTGACGGTATCGCCCGCGCCGTGTATGCCGCCATCCAAGGCCGCCGCCTGCTGGTGCTGCATGTGTTTGTAAAGAAAACACAGACCACGCCCCGCAGCGCATTGGAAACCGCCCGCAAACGTTTGGAGACCACGACATGAAAATCCTGAAAGACATCAAGCGCGAACTGCTGGCGAACCCTGCAACCCTGGCCGCCTACGAAAGCCAAGCCGCTGAATTCGACATGGCCCGTGAACTGATTGCAGCCCGCAGCCGCGCCGGGTTGACGCAAAGCGACGTTGCCCAGCGCATGGGCACCACACAGAGCGTGATTGCACGCTTGGAAGGTGGAAAGCGCATCCCATCCATGCGCACCGTGCAACGCTATGCCGAGGCCGTGGGAGCACGCGCCGTGGTGCGTATCGAGCCCCAGGCTGCGCACGCCTGACCGTTTTTTTCCACGGCTAGGGCGGAGGAATTACCCCGTCCGAAACGCCAGCACTCCCGCTGGCTTGCTGAGGCACCATGCAACCGAAAGCGCATTCGGGAGGGGCTCAGAGTGAGAGAATTTTTTAACGCCGATGAGGCCGCCGCTGAACTTCAACGTCTTACGCAAACGAGTTGGACTGCCGCACAGGTGATGCGTGAGGCCGAAAAAGGTAGCTTGCCAATATGTTTCCAGTATCAAGGAAAAATTGGGGTATTTAACCGGCAAGAGTCTGAGCTAGTTCGGGCGATTTTCGGTAACGCCTTGCGCACTGGGTATCTTCCGCGTGGGAGTTATTTGCGGGTGCAGGGCCATCCGGTTTTGACCGATGCTCACCAAAAGCAGGACGAGCTCCAAGCCCGAAATTTAGAGCTGGTGAACTCAGTAAATGGGGCTTTTGAATGCAGGGTTGCTCCTTCTGAAACGCTGCGAATCGTGGCAGATTCTGGCGGTTTCAAAGGCACTGCTGCTGCGCCGTTTCGGGTTTCAAGCTCTGGATGGCTTTTTCACACCGACGACTTGAACAAACTGGCTTCAACCACCAGGGCTACGCCTACGCAGTCATTGACTGCGCCAGTGCCAGCGCAGCCCCAGACAGCACCAACTTGGGACGAGGTTGAGTCTGCGCCAGCAAGGCCGATGCAGAGAAGCGCTGCGCAGGACGCCGTGATTCTGGCCGCCATACGTAGCGCTGGGCATAACCCGCAGATGCTGCCGGTGAATGAGTCAGGTAAGCCGGGTGTCAAGGCCACAATCCGTACAGCCCTTGGTGGGGAGGCACTATTTGTAGGAGCCACGGTGTTTGAAAAGGCGTGGGATCGCCTACGCCGCCAAGGTGATATAGCCAATAAAGCCTGACCCTACCCCGAGGGGTATACCCCAAGCTGGGGGATACGGGGACACTTGCGGGGGAAGATAGTGGCCCGAAAACCATCGCTGCATCCCAACTGTACGGAATGCAATGCGATGAAACCCAGCACAACCAATCACAGCGCAGACACCTTCTGCGCTGCAAACGAGCCCCCAAAATTCCCTCCACTGGAGTTGGTCAACCGCCCCACGGTGCCGACCGAACAGGCTGCCTACTATCTGAACCGCCGTCCACAGACATGTCGGGCATGGGCATGTTTTGAGAACGGCCCCCTCCGTCCGTTTCGCATCAATGGCCGCTTGGCCTGGCCCGTAGCTGAATTGCGCCGTGTGCTGGGGGTTGTCTGATGAATATTCAGATTTTCCCGACTCGGCCTATCCCCAATGGCGAATCTGCAAGCTACGCTGCGTTTTCTAAGTCAAACAAATGCGCTCAAGTACAGATTAATCCCAATGGGCTGTATGACGGAGCCATTTTCGTCGCAGTCCAATTCGACTTGGCCGATCTGCTGTCAGGACATTCGAATTTGCCTTTGGCGTTGCCGTTTGTGCAACAAGGGGGACTGTTGTGAAGGCGGACTCCCACAATTTTTCTAAGACTGCCTTTTCGCTCGGCACGCCAACCTTGACGGAACGAGTTCGTTCTGCGCTCAGTTACCTTTCACCCGAAACTCGGGCTGTCTGGGTACGTCAGGCCATGGCCATCAAGTCGGAGTTTGGTGAGGACGGCTTTGAAATTTGGGATCAGTGGTCGTCCCTCAGTAGCGCCTACCGCGCCATCGATGCGCGCGATGTCTGGAAATCCATAAAAGCCGGCAAAGGCATCACCATCGGGTCGTTGTTCTACGACGCCAAGCAGGCGGGCTGGAAGGACGACACCGCCTACAAGAAGCCATCTGCAGCTGAAATCGAGCAGCGCCGCAAGGAGCGGGCCGAGCGTGATGCGCTGGCCGCAGCGCAAGAGCTGGCCGACCAGGAGGCCGCAGCTTTGAAGGCGCAGGAGCTGTGGGCTGCCGCCACGCCGTGCGAGTCCCATGCCTACCTGGAGCGCAAGGGCGTCAAGTCGCACGGCCTGCGCTACGGGCGCTTTGACGTCACAAGGATCGACCCAAACACCGGCGAGGTGACGGTCGTCAGCCTGCAGGCGCTGCTGATGCCGATCATGGATCGCAGTCGCAAAATCTGGACGCTCCAGGCGTTCAGCGCGAAGCCCGACGGTCGCAAGTCGTTGCTCAAAAACGGCCGCAAGTCCGGCAATTTCTTTGTGATCGGCTCGAAGCCGCTGGTGGTCGATGGTCGCCCGGTGTTCATCTTGGTCGAGGGCTACGCCACTGGCGCGAGCGTGCACGAGGCCACTGGCCACCAAGTCTTGGTGTGCGTGGACGCAGGGAATTTGCTGCCCGTCGCCAAAGCAGTGCTAGTGGGCAGTCCCAACGCCATGATCGTGTTCGCGGCTGACAACGATGTGGGGACGGAGGGCAATCCCGGACTCACTCAAGCACGCAAGGCCTCAGATGCCGTGGGTGGTTTTGTCGCATTTCCGCCATGGCCAGAGCGAGTCCAGGACAGCACTGGAGAAGAACAGGCAGCAGTCGGTTTAAGCGACTTCAATGACTGGCATGAGGAGTTTGGCTTGGCCTCCGTGGCAGAGGTGATCTCCAAGGCGTTGGCTGTTGTCAAAAAAGCGGCCATCTATCCACCCCCTACCGTCATGCCTCAGCGTGATGGTGAGCGTGATCTGGGCATCATCGTTTTGGGCATCCAGGGTCGGCACTGCGCCTTCTGGCGCCAGGACACGCGCACGATTGAGATGGTAAGCCCTGCAGACCTGGGAAAAAAATCCATCTTGTACACATTGGCTGATGCGCAAAAGTGGGAAATCTGGGCAGGGGGAAGCTTCAATTGCAGCGTTGCAGCAAATTTCCTCATCAACAGCGCCAAGCAACTTGGGCCAGTCTTGCTGGAGCGGGTGCCGCGCGAAGAGTGCGAACCACAGGTGGTGCGGTTTCAGTTTTGCCGTGCGCAGGTGCTGACAAGCCGTAGCCCAGCAGCTTCCGTGGTTGCCGAGCTGATTTCGTTGGAACAGCAATGTGATGGTCTCATCCGTTGGGATAAATTTGCTGACCAGCCCGTTTGCAGCCGCGACACATCGTGGGGGGCGCGCAAGGGGCCTTGGACGGATAGCCACGATGCCGCGCTGGCAGCCCACCTTCAGGACTCCTACGGCTTGAATGTGTCTATTTGCACAATGCGAGCCGCTGTCAACCTGCTGGCTCATAAAAATGGATTTCATCCGGTAGCGGACTACTTGAATGCACTGCGCTGGGACGGCGTTGCACGGTTGGACACCTGGTTGGTTGATTCGGCCGGTATTGCAGATTCGCCCTACGTGCGGGCGGTTAGTTCAAAGACCCTGATTGGAGCGATCGCACGCGTATTGCAGCCCGGCTGCAAGTTTGACAACGTGCTGTGCCTTGAAGGCGCTCAAGGAACTGGCAAATCCAGCCTGCTGCGTGCACTAATGCCTGACGAGAAATGGTTTGCCGAGGACCTCGGCGGAGCCATCGGCAACAAGGACGCACTACTTGGCCTGGTGGGTAAATGGATGATTGAGTTCGCCGAGTTTGCTGCGGTGAAAAAATCCACTAGCGACGACGTGAAGTCGTTCGTGACGCGTCAGGTTGACCACTATCGCGCCCCTTACGGAACTCGTGCGGAGAACCATCCCCGCAAATGTTTTTTTGTGGGGACGATCAACCCTGGAGCCGATGGAGCATGGCTCAGCGACTCCACAGGAGGACGGCGCTTTTGGCCCGTGCGGGTAGCGCGCTGCAACGTCGCGTTGTTGAATGCCACGCGCGAGCAAATCTGGGCTGAGGCCATGCATCGTTATCAGCAAGGCGAACCGTGGTACTTGTCTGCGGAATTTGAGGAGATGGCGGCTCTTGAGCAGGCAGACCGCCTGGATCCGAATTTCTGGGATGAACTTCTGGAGCGTTACCTCACCTCTAAACCGCACTTGCAGGAGGTCACCCTGATCGACGTGTATTTGCATGCTCATGAGCGCCAGCCGAAATCCAACCGTGAACTTACCCCGATCGCGCAAGCCCTGCGTGATCGCGGTTGGGTGGAGTTGCGTGTGGGGAAAAAGCCGCGCAAACGTGCCTGGCGCCCAGCAGATGGCGATCCGCCGATTTAGGCCCGGCAGCGCGCCATTGGCGGTACGCGAGCTGGTCACGGAAAACGCCAGCAATTGCTTGGCTATTTCCGGCCTCAGACCACTTGACCGCCTGACCGCCTTTTATGCACATCTTTCAGTAGAAATTCTTGAAAAAGGTGACAGGCCAATGCACCAATGCCTGCAGCCTTGATTACGAATAACTTTGCGCGATGGTGCCGGTACGCGGGCTTGGCGGTCACCGCCTCCGTCGCAATTCGAAGATTTCCTTCCATTTTTAGAAAGCGGTTCTCATGAAAAAAAAGCCAAAGACTCCCCTGTTTCCCAACCCGACCCGAAACGCTCCGCACCACAACAAATTGCTGCTTGCAATTGAGGCCGACTTACTCAAAGCTGGCGCAACAGCGCATGAGGTTACTCAACTGCGTCAATGCGCAGGTGACCATTTTTCCGCAGCATTGGCAATTGCACTGATGAAGACTCGCCAGGATGGCGAGCGGTCAAGGTTCGGTCTGTAGCCTTGCCAGGGTATGAGCGCTCATGTACAAACTAATGCCGACACTGAAAGGGGGCGCGCCTGCGCGCGGCGTTTGGGTTTTTGCCCCTCCTGCGAGGGGTGGTGCAACTTTCAGCTCATGTCACTGGAGAATCCCTCACGCGCATCACTGTTGCGCGTGAGGTTTTAAGAGCCCTTGCTACCGCTGCTACGGCCTCACCGGCGGAAAGCCGCTGCAGCGCGTCTGCCCGCTCCGCGTCGGTAAGCGCGCGAGGTCTTCCCAGCACCTTGCCCTCGCTTTTGGCGCGCGCCAATCCGGCTTGAGTCCGTTCAATCAGGAGGTCGCGCTCAAACTCAGCCACCGCGCTAATAACGGCCATGGTCATCTTGCCTGCAGGACTGGTGAGGTCAACGCCACCTAGCGCAAGGCAATGCACTTTCACACCGAGTTTGGCAAGGACCTCCACCGTCTGGCGCACGTCCATCGCGTTGCGGCCTAGGCGATCGAGCTTGGTGACGATCAGTACATCGCCGGCTTCGAGTTTCTCTTGCAACTTGCGGAAGCCAGGCCGCTCGATTGCGGCGACGCTCCCAGAAATGGTTTCGGTGATGGCGCGCATTGGCATAACGTGAAAACCAGCCGCAGCGATTTCCTGGATCTGGTTGTCGGTAGTCTGGCCGGAGGTCGAAACGCGGCAGTAAGCAAAAACTCTGGTCATGGTCCTGTAGGGTGTCCGAAAAGGGTGACCAAACCATAAAGGTGTTCAAAATTAATATCTACTATTTTTTGAACATGCCAGGTGACAGTGACCGCAAACGGTCGATTTTGGTCACCGTGTAGCAGCGTCAGCATGTCGCGATAGGGAGGGTCTTGGACTTGCCCGCATATCCGCCCTTGGGTCATACGGGTACCCACGAAGTGCTGCCGTCTACTACGTTATCAAAATGAGTAACAAGTAACACTCCGTGTGATAGAGTGCTTTTGGAAGGACTGGTCACCGTTTCGCAAAGGGAGAGATGACAAATGAGCACCCTCGGGCCACCGAGAACATTGCCTATGCACAGCGAGAACGGCTGGCCTTCATCGAGGTGCGTTCGTATTTTTGCGGCAATCTGACCCGTACCCATATTGAAGAGCGCTTCGGCGTCAAACCAGCCGCATCCGCCCGCGACCTCATCGCATACCGCGCCCTGGCGCCGCATAACCTCCAGTACAACGCTGCTCAGCGCTGCTACCAGCCGACTGAAGTCTTCCGGCCGGTTTTTGAACATACGCCCTCGCATGTACTTAACTGGTTCCGCTCGGGCGCCGGCGATGGGCTAGAGGGCGCTTCGGCGCAGGCCATCCCGTGTGAGGTTGCTCAAGACCTGGTTCAACCTAACCTGAACATGCTGGCCACGATCACGCGTGCGATCACTGCGGGTAAGGTGGTCGAGGTCAGTTATCTGTCGCTTACCTCTGGTGCATCCATCAAGCGGCTGGCCCCGTTGGCGTTGGCCGACACAGGGTTCCGCTGGCACCTGCGTGCATATGACCAACAGAAAAACAGGTTTGCCGACTTTGTGCTCACGCGCATAGAGTCTGCTCGGTCAACCCAGGAAACCATTCCAGAACCTCAACGTCTGCTCCACGATGCGCAGTGGAACCGCATGGTTCCTCTAGATCTGGTAACCCATCCTGGCATCAAACACCCTGCAGCGATCGAAGTCGATTACGGCATGACCGATGGCCACCTCGCCTTGTGCATCCGCGCGCCCCTGGTGGGCTACGCCCTAAAGCGTTGGTCGGTGGACTGCACCGCAGATCACGTCCTCAACCCCAAATCGCACCACCTGTGGCTGCGCAACGCGGAGGTGCTCCACGGGGTGGAAAGCGCCATCCTTGCGCCAGGTTTCACTGCTTCACCAGACACCCCAACGGCCAAAGCCTGATCCATGTTCAACGCCGAAATCTCAGCCGGATCCCTATTGCTGCCCGAGAGCCGCCGCCTGGCGCGTGTGCTTCGCACCAAGCCTTCGCCTGAAGCCTGGGATGCTGCGCTTTATGAAGACAACCTCCTGCAAAAGAAACCTGCCACAGCCAAGCGCCAGGCCACGCTGATCCGCAAGCGCCTGGAAACTCTGGACGCCGAGGCCTGGAACCTAATTGCGGACGGGGAGGCAGAAATTGCCTCCCAGCTGTTGTTGGCCGCTGCCATCCGCCACAGCAGCCTGCTGGGCGAGTTTCTGCGCACCGTGTACGGACCGGCGTTGCTGCGTCTGGATGCCCAGCTCACCCCCGTGGTGTGGGAATCATTCTTGACCGACTGCGCGCAGCAAGACCCTGCAGTGGGTCAGTGGGCTGCGTCAACCCGCACCAAGCTCTACCAGGTGGTGATGCGCATCCTGGCGGAAACCAAATACCTGGCTTCCACCCGCCAGCCCTTGCTCACCCCACCCATGCTGCACCCTGTGGTCAAGCAGCAGCTCATTCGCCTGGGCGCACAAGACACCCTCAAAGTGATGGACTTTCACCGATGACCACCCGATTCGAAGAACGGCTCAACCAGATCCTGCCCCGCCTTGTCTCGCCCGACGTGCTCAGCAACCAGGGGGCTGGCGGCGAAATCGGCTTCTGGATTTTTGACTACCCGCCCGAGGAAGAAATGGCTATGCGTGCCTGGCTCGCAGATGTCATTGAACCTGGCCTGCGCAAACAGGTGCCCGCAGTTCGTTTCCAAACGGTGGACCTGTTCCAGCTGGTGGTGGACTTGCTCGACGAGCGCAAGCTTTTCGACAAGGCGTGCGAGATGCAGGCCAACAAGGGCGACGCTGCCGTGCTGGCATCTCTGCGATCGGTGCTGAAAGAAGACCGCTTGGCCGCTCGCATGACTGAAAAGCTGGACGTTACCCAGCTGGATCTGCTTATCGTCAAAGGCGTGGGGGCGGTGTACCCACTGCTGCGCACCCACACGCTGCTTTCGGCACTGCATCCGCACATGCGCAACACGCCGCTGCTCATGCTCTACCCGGGCACCTACAACGGGCAGTCGCTCAGCCTGTTCAACACACTGTCTGACGACAACTACTACCGCGCCTTCCGTCTCGTGTCCTGAGCCACTTGCTCCCCCAGGCCCCAACTCACAGATCGATACCCATGCAAATTCAAGAACTGTTCGCAAAGCCCATCGACCGGCCCATCAATGGTGTGATCAAAGCCGACCAGCGCGATGCCGAAAGCGTCTGGCAGGAGCTGGACGAATACGTGGCCACCAAGCAGGTCACCGAGTACCTGCG
>DAIQRN010000505.1:0-2172 GCA_036786185.1 Acidovorax sp.
GTTGCCCCGCGCCCAGCCCCTCGCGGGCGCGGAAGAAGTGGTTGAAGCCGCTCTCGAACAGATCCGCCGCACTGGCGTAGCTGGCGATGTGACCGCCCAGCTCGCCATACGCCTGGTTGGCCCGCACCACCATGGCCAGCGCGTTCCAGCGCACGATGGAGGCCACGCGCTCCTCGATGGCGAGGTCGCCGGGGAACACGGGCTGGTCCTGCACCGCCACGGTGTTCACATACGGCGTGTTCAGGTCGGGCTGCCAGCCGATGCGCTGGGCGCGTGCCAGCCGCACCAGTACCTGCAGCATGTGCCGCGCGCGTTCGGGGCCTTGGGTGGCGGCCAGCGCCAGGAAGGCATCGCGCCACTCGGCGGTCTCCTGGGGGTCGATATCGGCCAGGGTGTCCTGGGAGTGAAGCAGGTGGGATGGCAAGGGGGCGTTCATAGGAGCACACTCTAGAAGGATTTGCAAAAAATGTGATGCCGAATCACAAAACCCAGGCACTCACAGAAGCACAATATGCTGCAATACTAAAATTTTTCAGCATATGAAGCTTGACACCACCGATCTGCGCATCCTGGCCGAACTGCAGGCCGATGGCTCGCTCTCCAACGTGGAGCTGGCCCGGCGCGTGCATCTCTCGCCGTCTCCCTGCCTGGCACGCGTGAAGGCACTGGAGGCTGCGGGTGTCATCGCCCGTTATGTAGCGCTGGCCAACGCCGCCGCACTGGGCCTGGGGCTGAACGTGTTCATCAGCATCAGCCTGAAAAGCCAGAGCAAGGAAGCGCTGGCCGACTTTGAACAGCGCATTGCCGAGCACGACGAGGTGATGGAGTGCTACCTGATGAGCGGCGACTCCGACTACCTCATCCGCGTGGCGCTGCCCGACATTGCGGCGCTGGAGCGCTTCATCGTCGAGCAGCTTTCGCCGATTCCAGGGCTGGAGAAGATCCGCTCCAGCTTCGCGCTCAAGCAGGTGCGTTACAAGACGGCGCTGCCGCTGCCGCAGTCTTCCCCGTAGTGGGTTCGGCCTTGAAATCCAGCGCCTGCACCAGGTCCAGCGCCTGGCCAATGTCGGCCAGCAGGTCGTCCAGATCCTCCAGGCCCACCGACAGGCGTACCAGACCTTCCGCAATGCCGTGGGCGGCGCGCTGCTCGGGCGTGTAGGTGGAATGCGTCATGCTGGCCGGGTGCTGGGCCAGCGTCTCGGCATCGCCCAGGCTCACGGCGCGGGTGACGAGCTGCAGCGCGTCCATGAAGCGCACGCCCGCCTGCAGACCGCCGCGCAGCTCAAAAGCAATCATCCCGCCCATCTGGCGCATCTGCTGCTTTGCCAGCGCGTGCTGCGCAAAGCTGGGCAGGCCGGGGTAGTGCACGGCCGCCGCAGCCGGGTGGGCGGCGATGAACTCGGCCACCTTCTGGGCGCTCTGGCAGTGGCGGTCCATGCGCAGTGCCAGGGTTTTCAGGCCGCGCATCACCAGGTGGGCGTCCTGCGCCGACATCACGGCGCCGGTCATGTCCTTGAGGCCATACAGGCGCACGCGCTGGGCCAGTTCGGCATCGGCAAACACGGCGGCGCCTGCCGTCAGGTCGCCATGGCCGCCCAGGTACTTGGTCATGGAATGCACGCTCACATCAGCGCCCAGCAGCAGGGGCTGCTGCAGGTAGGGCGTGCAGTAGGTGTTGTCCACCACCACCCTGGCGCCTTTGGCGCGGGCCAGGGCCGACACGGCAGCGATGTCCACCAGGCGCATGTTGGGGTTGGCGGGGGTTTCGAGGTAGACCACGCGCGTCTTGTCGCTCAGCGCGTCGGCCACGCGGGCCGGGTCGGTCATGTCCACATGGCGCACGTTCACGCCAAAGCGGCCCAGGCCGTGGTGCAAGAACGAGAAGGTGCAGCCGTACAGCGTGAGGTCGGCCAGGATCTCATCGCCCGGCTCCAGCATCGACCACAGCGTGGCCGTGATGGCGCCCATGCCCGAACCAAACACCACGGCACCGGCGCCCTGCTCCAGGCTGGCCAGGCGGCCTTCCAGCAGCGCGAGCGTGGGGTTGGCGATGCGGGTGTAGAAGTAGCCGGGCTCCTCGCCCGCAAAACAGCGCGCGCCGTAGGCCACATCGGGGAAGGCAAAGGTGGCCGAGGTGTGGATGGGCGGCACCAGTGCGCCCTGGTGGTCGGC
>DAIQRN010000076.1:0-9171 GCA_036786185.1 Acidovorax sp.
CCAAGAAATCATGCTATAATTCAAAGCTTAGCGGCTGTAGCTCAGCTGGATAGAGTACTTGGCTACGAACCAAGGGGTCGTGGGTTCGATTCCTGCCAGCCGCACCAATGTTTAAAGCCTGCAATCGAAAGATTGCAGGCTTTTTCATTTGTCAAAGCGCAAGCTGTGTTGATGGGGAGATTTGCTGATGAGCAAGGCCTTTACCAAAGAAACCGATAGTGCCGATGATGACGAGGTGGTCTTGCCCGCGCTGCCTGCGGGTGGCAAGAACTACATCACGCCTGCGGGCTATGCGCGGTTGCGTGATGAACTGCTGGGGTTGATCGACAACGAGCGTCCCAAGGTCGTCGAGGCCGTGCATTGGGCCGCCAGCAACGGGGACAGGTCTGAGAACGGCGACTACCTCTACGGAAAAAAGCGCTTGCGCGAGATCGACAGGCGCATACGGTTCCTGACCAAACGGCTAGAGATAGCCGAGGTGGTGGACCCGAGCCTGCATTTCGGCAGCGATCAGGTGTTCTTCGGGGCCACAGTCACTTATGAAGATGATGAAGGGGCTGAGCGCACGGTCACGATCATGGGGATTGATGAGGCCGAGAGTCGGCAATCGCAGGTCAGCTGGATTTCTCCCGTGGCCCGTGCGCTGCTGAAGGCGCGCGTGGGTGATGAAGTGCAATTGCCGACTCCGGGCGGTGTGCGCAGCCTGGAAATTGTGAGCGTCCAGTATCCGAAGCGATCCGAGGGCATCCTCTGAACGCCCTTGGGGGAAATGCCTCGCGTGCAGACTTACGCTAGCGGCGCGATTCGCCCGGCGCGGATAACCGCCTGCGTGCGCCGCAGATTGCGCAGGGCGGCTTCAAGGTGCACCTGGTCGCGCACTGCGATGATGAAGCGCAGATCGGTAGTATCGAGCGCGACCTCATCGTCCATGTCCACATGGGTGATGTCGGCTTCGGAGTCGGCCAGCTGGGCCGCGATGCGGGCCAACACGCCTTTGCCATTGGTCACGGTCACCACCACACCGGTTTCGAACATGCGTGTGGGCTCGTCCGACCAGTCCACGGCAATGAAGCGCTCACTATCCTTGTGTTGGAGCCGTTTGGCCACCGCGCAATGGGCGTTGTGCACCACCAGCCCTTCGCCACGGCCCAGATAACCCACAATCCTGTCGCCCGGCACTGGCCGACAGCAAGAGGCGTATTGCACGGATGCGTTTTCGCTGCCATCGAGCGTGACGGCGCCCTGGGATAGGGTTTCGTGCGAAGTGTAGCGCTCGCGTGTCATGAGCAGGGCATCCGGACGGTGGCCGTGCTCCGACATCAACACCATGAGCCGCTTGGCCACAATGCTGGCGATGCGCTTGCCCAGACCCAGGTCGGTCATGAGCTCGCTGCGGCTGCGGTTGCCGGTAAAGCGCAGCAGCTTGTCCCACATTGGCTGTGTCTCGGCGTTCACCGGCGGCAACTGCTCCAGGCCTTCGGCGCGGATCGCCTGGGTCAGCAGTTTCTCTCCCAGGCCTTCAGACTCTGTCTGGGCCAGCGTCTTCAGGTAATGCCGAATCTTCGAGCGTGCGCGTCCCGTGCGCACAAAGCCTAGCCATGCCGGGTTGGGCGTAGACACTGGTGCAGTGATGATCTCCACTACGTCGCCATTCTTGAGTTCGGTGCGCAGCGGCACCTGCTCGTTGTTGATCTTGGCGGCCGTGGTGCGGTCACCCACATTGCTGTGAATGGCGTAGGCAAAGTCCACCACCGTGGCTCCGCGTGGCAGCGCCATGATCTGGCTCTTGGGGGTGAAGACATACACGGCGTCTGGGAACAGGTCCACCTTTACGTGGTCCCAGAACTCGGCCGCGTCGCGGGTTTCGTTCTGGATGTCCAGCAAGGACTGTAGCCACTTGGTGCCCAGGCGCTCTGCCGATGTTCCGTCGCCGTCCTGCGCCTTGTACAGCCAATGCGCCGCCACGCCTGCTTCTGCGATGACGTGCATCTCGTCCGTGCGCATCTGAAATTCGATGTTCACGCCCGAGGGGCCGACCAGCGTGGTGTGCAGTGATTGGTAGCCATTGAGCTTGGCAATGGCGATGTGGTCCTTGAACTTGCCTGGCACCGGCTTGTACATCTGGTGCAGCACGCCCAGCGCGGTGTAGCAATCGGTCACGGTCGGAACGATCACCCGAAAGCCATAGATGTCCGTCACCTGTGCAAAGCTCAGGTGCTTGAGGTCCATCTTCTGGTAAATGGCATACAAGGTCTTCTCGCGGCCTGCCAGTCGCACCTGCATGCCGATCTTGGAAAATGCGGCATCCACCTCCGCCTGCACTTTTTGCACCAAATCGCGGCGGCGGTTGCGCGATTTGTTGACGGCCTTGGACAGGGTGGCGTAGCGCCAGGGGTGCAGATGGCGAAACGCCAGGTCTTGCAGTTCGCGATAGGTCTGGTTCAACCCCAGCCGGTGGGCAATGGGGGCGTAGATCTCCAGGGTTTCAGAGGAAATGCGCCCCCATTTGCTGCGCGGCATGTCCGACAGCGTGCGCATGTTGTGCGTGCGGTCCGCCAGCTTGATCAGGATGACACGCACGTCGCGGGCCATGGCCAGCAACATCTTGCGGAAGGACTCGGCCTGGTTTTCCTCGCGGGTGTTGAATTGCAGCTTGTCGAGCTTGGTGAGGCCGTCCACCAGTTCTGCCACCGGGGCGCCAAACTGATCGATCAGGTCGGCTTTGGTGACGCCGCAATCCTCCATGGCGTCGTGCAGCAGGGCCGCCATCAAGGCCTGGGCGTCCAGCTTCCAGTTGGCGCATTGCGCCGCCACTGCAATGGGGTGGGTGATGTAGGGCTCGCCACTGTTGCGCAACTGGCCCAAGTGCGCCGCGTCGGCATAGCGGTAGGCCTTGCGCACCTGCTCGATGCTGGCAGCGTCCAGGTAGTCCAGGTTATCCATGAGCGCAGCAAAGCTCGCAGCCGCAGCGTTGGCCGCCGCTGCGGCTGCCGACGGAGCAGCGACCATGGGCGAATCACCGGGCCGGGGCTGCGTTGCAGAAGGTGAGGGAAGCACCGCGTTCATGCCTCAAATGTAGCGCGGCAGCGCATGGGGCGGAGACTGGGCAAAAAAAAGCACCGCTGCTGCGGTGCTTATTGGCGGCATTGAGGCCCAAAAGGGGTTAGCCCGGAACCTTCTTGAGCATTTCCAGGCCCACTTTGCCTTCTGCGATTTCACGCAGGGCCGTGACGGCAGGCTTGTTGCGGCTTTCGATGCGAGGGGCGTGGCCCTGGCTCAGCATGCGGGCGCGGTAGGTGGCAGCCAGCACGAGCTGAAAGCGGTTGGGGATCTTTTCCAGACAGTCTTCTACGGTGATGCGTGCCATCGGTGTACTCCGGGGGGTCAGGTGATATTGAGCGACTGGAAGGTGTCAGCACGGGCGCGGCGCTGGGCGGCGTACTTCAGGCGCTGGGCATGAACCACGGCTTTCAGGTCGAAAAGCGCGCGTTCAAATAACTCGTTGATTATAACGAAGTCGAATTTTGCGACCTGCGCCATCTCGACCGCCGCGTTCTTGAGGCGCACTTCAATCACATCGGCTGAATCCTCGCCCCGGCGCTCCAGGCGGGAGCGCAGCTCTTCCCAACTGGGCGGCAGGATGAAGACCAGCACCGCGTTGGCAAAAGTGTCCTTGATCTGCAGGGCGCCCTGGAAGTCGATCTCCAGGATCACGTCCGAGCCCTGGGCAATGCGCTCCTCGATGGCTTTTTTGGAGGTGCCGTAGCGGTTGCCATGCACATGGGCCCATTCCACGAAGGCCCGGCTCTCGATCATGGCGTCGAACTCGGACTGCGACGCAAAGTAGTAGTCGCGCCCGTGCTTTTCCTGCCCGCGGGGCGGGCGAGTGGTGTGGGACACCGACAGGTGGACGTGGGAGTCGAGCTCCAGCAGCGCCTTGACCAGACTGGATTTACCGGCGCCGCTGGGCGCCGCCACTACAAAGAGATTTCCTGGATAGTCCATATGTGACAAGCGCAAGGCGCTATCAAAACATGAGTTTATTCAATATTCTGCACCTGTTCGCGCATCTGCTCGATCAGCACCTTCATGTCCACGCTGATGCGCGTCAGGTCCAGCGCGGCAGATTTGGAGCCCAGCGTATTGGCTTCGCGGTGCAACTCCTGGATGAGGAAGTCCAGGCGCTTGCCCACTTCTCCGCCCTTTTTCAGCAGGCGCTCGATTTCGTCGAGGTGCGAGTCCAGCCGGGTGATCTCCTCGGCCACGTCGATGCGGATCGCGAACGCGGTGGCTTCGGTGAGGGCGCGGTCGCGCGCGGCCTCCGGCAGCGTGCTGCCGTCGGTCAGCGCCATGGCTTCTTTCCAGCGCTCCATGAAGCGCTGGCGCTGCTGCTCCACCAACTGGGGCACCAGCGGCCCGGCTTGGCTGGCCAGGGCGCGCAATTGCTTGAGCCTGTCCAGCAGCATGGTCGCCAGGCGTTTGCCTTCGCGTTCCCGCGCTGCCATCAGCGCTTCCAGCGCTTCTTCGGCCAGGGCAGGGGCCGCTTCGCTCCAGTCTTCGCTGGCCGACGGCGCATTGGCGCACAGGCGCAGGGCGTCGGCCACGGTCAAGGGGGCGGCGTCCGGCAGCCAGGCCCGGACGGAATCCTGGATCGAGTTGAGCCGCTGCAGCAGGCGTGGCGCCGGGTCTTGCAGCGTATTGCTGTCCTCGGACTCCAGGGCGGCCCGGACCTCGACCTTGCCGCGCTTGAGGCGGGCGGTCAGCAGGCTGCGCAGGGCGGGCTCCTGGGCGCGCAGCTCGTCGGGCAGGCGAAACGAGAGGTCCAGAAAGCGGCTGTTGACCGAGCGGATTTCCAGTCCCAGCCGGCGCGATTGGGGTGCGCGGGCATCGGTTTCGGCGCCAGTGGCGGACGCGCCATGCTGTGCGCTGGCGTATCCGGTCATGCTGTAAACTGGCATTGGACTTTTTGATGGTTGCTTGCGATCCGGCGATTATCCGGCCTCCGCTCTACCCCCGAGTCATCTTCGCAAAATATGTCAAAAATCAAGCCGGCCCCCTTGCCGCCCGACACCGCCATTGGTGGATACCGCGTGGTTCGCAGGGTGTCCTCGGGTGGCTTTGGCGTCGTGTACCTCGCCATCGACAGCGAGGGCCAGCAGGTCGCCATCAAGGAATACCTGCCCTCGTCCCTGGCCACGCGGGCGCCGGGCGAGTTGCTGCCCAAGGTGCAGTCTGAGAAGCTGTCGCTCTACCGCCTGGGGCTCAAGAGCTTCTTTGAAGAAGGCCGCTCGCTGGCGCAGATCTCCCACGCCTCCGTGGTGAGCGTGCTCAATTTCTTCCGCGAGAACGAAACCGTTTACATGGTGATGAATTACCTGGAGGGCGCCACCCTGCAGGACTTCATCATCACCGCGCGCGACCTCAAGACGCAGAAGGTCTTCCGCGAATCCACCATCCGCTCGCTGTTCGACGAAGTGCTGCGCGGCCTGCGCATCGTGCACCAGCACAAGATGCTGCACCTTGATATCAAACCCGCCAACATCTTCATCACCGACGACAACAAGGCCGTGATGATCGACTTTGGCGCGGCGCGCGAGGTGCTGTCCAAAGAGGGCAACTTCATCCGTCCCATGTACACCCCCGGCTTTGCCGCGCCCGAGATGTACCGGCGCGACTCGCAGATGGGCCCGTGGACCGACATCTACGCCATTGGCGCCTGCATCTACGCCTGCATGCAGGGCTTTCCGCCCAACGAGGCGCCGCAGCGCATCGAAAAAGACCGCCTGTCGCTGGCGCTGACCAAGCTGCGCGGGGTTTATTCCGACAACCTCATCGAGGTGGTGGAGTGGTGCATGGCGCTGGACCCGCTCTCGCGCCCGCAGTCGGTGTTTGCCCTGCAAAAGGAGCTCAGCCGCGAGGGCGAGCGCCGCTACACCAAGCTCTCGGTGGCCGAGAAGATGCGGATGCAGCTCGACACCCTGGTGACGGACACCAAGAAAAACGTACAAAAAGTGGGTGAGGCCACTGGCATCGGAGTCAAACCCAAATGAAGTTCTCCGTATTCCAGATCAGCCGTCGCGGTGGCCGCGAGAAGAACGAAGACCGCATGGGCTATTGCTACACGCGGGAGTCGGGCCTGTTCGTGCTGGCCGACGGCATGGGCGGCCACCCCGAGGGCGAGGTGGCCGCGCAAATCGCGTTGCAGACGGTCTCGGCGCTGTTCCAGCGCGCGGCCAAGCCGCAGATCAAGGACGTGCAGGAGTTCCTCTCGGGCGCCCTGCTGGCGGCCCACCACCAGATCCTGCGCTACGCCACCGACAAGGGCATGCTCGACACGCCGCGCACCACCCTGGTAGCGGCTGTGGTGCAGGGCGGCACCGCGACCTGGATCCACTGCGGCGACTCGCGCCTGTACATGGTTCGCGACAACGACTTGCTCACCCGCACGCGCGACCACTCCTACATGGAGCTGCGCAACAACCCGCCGCCGGGCCTGGAGCGCATCAATCGCAACGTGCTCTTCACCTGCCTGGGCTCGCCCACCAAGCCCATTTACGACATCACCGGCCCGGTGTACCTGGAGCAGGGCGACCGCATCCTGCTGTGCTCCGATGGCCTGTGGGGCACGCTCAGCGATGCCGACATCGCCACGCAGCTTGCCGCCAATTCGGTGTCGCACGCCGTGCCCGAGCTCGTGGAGGCCGCGCTGCGTAAGGCGGGCGACAGCAGCGACAACGTCACCGTGATCGCGCTCGAGTGGGAAACCCCCGACGCATTCGAATCCACCCAGGGCGTGTCCACCGACAGCATCAGCGACGACGTGTTCGCCTCCACCATCCAGGCGGGGCCGCTCGATGGGCTGGTGGACGACCTGGACGACGAAGCCATCGAGCGCTCGATCGCCGAAATCAACGAGGCCATCCGCCGCTCCGCATCCCGCAAGGTATGAGGCGGCACGCGGCGCACAGGTCTGCGATGCGCTGAGGCCCCACCCAGGCAGAGGCAGGCCGCGCCTGGCTTTGCGCGGCATTCACGATTGCGCAGCCCCCGGACAGCACCATGCACACGACAACACCCATGACCCCTTTCACCCGCACCGGCGCCCGCGCCGCCGACCAGCTGCGCCCCGTGCGCATCACCCGCCACTACACCATGCATGCCGAAGGCTCGGTGCTCATCGAGTTCGGCAACACCAAGGTCCTGTGCACCGCTTCGGTGGAAGAGCGCGTGCCGCCCCACAAGCGCGGCAGCGGGGAGGGCTGGGTCACTGCCGAATACGGCATGCTGCCGCGCGCCACGCACACCCGCAGCGACCGCGAGGCCGCGCGCGGCAAGCAGAACGGCCGCACGCAAGAGATCCAGCGGCTCATCGGCCGCAGCCTGCGCGCCGTGTTTGATTTGAAGCTGCTGGGCGAGCGCACCATCCAGATCGACTGCGACGTGATCCAGGCCGATGGCGGCACCCGCACCGCCGCCATCACCGGCGCCTGGGTGGCCGCGCAGGACGCGGTGACCCACCTGCTGGCCAGCGGCAAGATCACGCAAACGCCTCTGCTGCAGCCCGTGGCCGCCATCTCGGTCGGCATCGTGCAGGGCACGCCGCTGCTGGACCTGGAGTACGTGGAAGACGTGAACTGCGACACCGACATGAATGTGGTGATGACCGGCGCGGGCCACTACGTGGAAGTGCAGGGCACGGCCGAGGGCGTGGCCTTCACCCGCGCGGAGATGGACCAGCTGCTCATGCTGGCCGAAAAAGGCATCGCCGAGCTGGTGCAGCTGCAGCAACATGCGTTGCGGACAGATACTCATTAATTGATAGCTGCTAGCGCTTGCTGGATAAGCGCTAGAGGCCGATTTGAACCATGAAAATTGTTCTCGCATCCAACAACCGCGGCAAGCTGGCCGAGCTGCAATCCATGCTCGCGCCGCTCGGTGTCGAGCTGGTGCGCCAGGCCGACCTGGGCGTGGGCGAGGCCGACGAGCCCTTTCGCACCTTTGTCGAAAACGCACTGGCCAAGGCACGGTTTGCCGCCGCGCACACCGGGCTGCCCGCGCTGGCCGATGATGCCGGCCTGTGCGTCGATGCCTTTGGCGGCCTGCCGGGCGTGGACACGGCCTACTACTGCACCCAGTTCGGCTACGAAAAAAGTGACGACAACAACGTGCGCGCGCTGCTGGAGCAGCTGCAGGGCGTGACGCACCGGCGCGCCGCCATGGTCAGCACGCTGGTGGCGGTGCGCAGCCCGCAAGACCCCGAGCCGCTCATCGCCGTGGGCCGCGTGGTGGGCGAGATCGCCACCGAGCGCCGTGGCACCAACGGCTTTGGCTTCGACCCCGTCATGTTCATCCCCGAGTTCGGCAAGACCTTTGCCGAGCTGCCCGTGGAGGTGAAAAACGCCCACAGCCACCGGGGCCGGTCGGCCGCGCAGATGCTGGCGCTGATGCGCGAACGGTGGCTCACATGAAGTCCCCCCTGAGTCGCTTCGCGCCTTCCCCCCAGGGGGACACCGCCAGCGCGGCGGGGCGGCCCTTGCGCGGCGGTCGCGCGCGACAGCTCCCGCTGCAAGCGGCGATTGCGGCACGAGCGTTATGAACCTTTGATGCTTGCCATGGCAATCCCTATCACTCCAGCTACTGACGATGTACCCGCGCCGGTGCGCGACATCCAGCACTACATGCGCCCCGGGCTGCTGCAACTGCCCAGCCTGCCGCCGCTGTCGCTGTACGTGCACCTGCCGTGGTGCCTCAAAAAGTGTCCGTACTGCGACTTCAACTCGCACGAGTTCCGCGACGCGGGCGGCGGCGAGCTGCCCGAGCAGCGCTATACCGATGCACTGATGGCCGACCTGGAAGCCGCGCTGCCCCTGGTCTGGGGGCGTCCGGTGCACAGCGTCTTCATCGGCGGTGGCACGCCCAGCCTGTTCTCGCCCGCCGCCATGGACCGGCTGATCGGTGGCATCCGCGCGCGCCTGCCTCTGGCGCCCGACTGCGAGATCACGATGGAGGCGAACCCCGGCACGTTCGAGAAAGACCGTTTTCGCGCCTTCCGCGCGGCGGGCGTCACTCGCCTGTCGGTGGGTGTGCAGAGCTTCAACGACCAGCACCTTCAGGTCCTGGGCCGCGTACACGACCGCGCCCAGGCCCTGGCGGCGGTGCACGAGGCGGCCG
>DAIQRN010000506.1:0-2151 GCA_036786185.1 Acidovorax sp.
GCTCCACCTCCCAGGTGTTGAGCACCTTGCCGCGCAGCGGCAGGATGGCCTGGCTCTCTTTATCGCGGCCCATCTTGGCGCTGCCGCCGGCCGAGTCGCCCTCCACCAGAAACACTTCGTTGTGCGCGGTGTCGCGGCTTTCGCAATCAGTCAGCTTGCCAGGCAGCACGGCCACGCCGCTGCCCTTGCGCTTTTCAACCTTCTGGCCCGCCTTCTGGCGCGTTTGGGCGGCCTTGATGGCGAGTTCGGCCAGCTTCTTGCCGTACTCAACATGCTGGTTGAGCCAGAGTTCGAGCGCGGGGCGCACAAAGCCGCTCACCAAGCGCACTGCGTCGCGCGAGTTCAGGCGCTCCTTGATCTGGCCCTGGAACTGCGGGTCCAGCACCTTGGCCGACAGCACATAGCTGGCGCGCGCAAACACGTCTTCGGGCAGCAGCTTCACGCCCTTGGGTAAAAGGCTGTGCAGCTCGATGAAGCTCTTGACGGCGTTGAACAAGCCATCACGCAGGCCGCTTTCGTGCGTGCCGCCCGCGCTGGTGGGGATCAGGTTGACGTAGCTCTCGCGCATGGGCTGGCCGTCTTCGGTGAACGCCACACACCAGGATGCGCCCTCGCCTTCGGCAAAGCTCTCGTTGTGGCGGTCGGCAAAGCCTTCGCCCTCGAACAGCGGGATCACCGGGTCGCCGTTCAGCGTCTGCATCAGGTAGTCGCGCAGGCCGCCCTTGTACTGCCAGGTTTGCGTGTCGCGGGTCTTCTCGTTGACGAGCTGCACCGTCACGCCCGGCATGAGCACGGCCTTGCTGCGCAGCAGGTGCGTCAGCTCGCCCATGGGCAGGCTGCTGGACTCGAAATATTTGGCGTCGGGCCACACGCGCACCGAGGTGCCCTGCTTGCGCTCGCCCGCCACCAGGGCGCGCGCCACCAGGGGCTCGATCACGTCACCGGCCGAGAACACCAGCCGCGCCATCTGGCCTTCGCGGTAGCTGGTGGCCTCCAGCCGCGTGGCCAGGGCGTTGGTGACCGACACGCCCACGCCATGCAGGCCGCCCGAAAAGCTGTAGGCCCCGCCCTTGCCCTTGTCGAACTTGCCGCCCGCATGCAGGCGGGTAAAGACCAGTTCGATCACCGGGGCGTTTTCTTCGGGGTGCATGCCGAACGGAATGCCGCGCCCGTCGTCCTCCACCCCCACCGAGCCATCGGCGTGCAGCGTGACGCGGATCTTCTTGCCGTAACCGGCCAAGGCCTCGTCGGCGGCGTTGTCCAGCACCTCCTGGATGATGTGCAGGGGGTTGTCGGTGCGGGTGTACATGCCCGGGCGCTGCTTGACGGGCTCCAGCCCCTTGAGCACACGGATCGAACCTTCGGAATATTCATTGCTGGCAGACATAGCGGCGAATTGTAGTGCCGCAGACGCCGCACCACTGGATACAAAACCAGTCATCGCCACCAGGGACGGCTGGAGAGGACGCCCGTGTTGCAGCGCGGTTTGCCCAATATCGCTACATTCCTGCGCATGCATATGAATTCGCAAAATACGCCCAAACTGTCCATGTTCCAGGTACTGGCCTGCGGCGCGGCCATCGTGACCCTGTCCATGGGCATTCGCCACGGCTTCGGGCTGTGGCTCTTGCCCATCACGCAGGAGATGGGCTGGACGCGCCAGTCGTTTTCTCTGGCCCTGGCCATCCAAAACCTGTCCTGGGGCCTGATTGGCATCTTTGCGGGCATGGCGGCCGACCGGTTTGGCGCCTTTCGCGTACTCGTCGTGGGCGCTGTGCTGTATGGGCTGGGTCTGGCGGGCATGGCGCTGTCGCCCACCACCTTGCTGTTTGCCCTGACCACGGGCGTGCTGATCGGCGCCGCCCAGGCGGGCACCACCTACGCCGTGATCTATGGCGTGCTGGGACGGCAGATTGCACCCGAGCGCCGCTCCTGGGCCATGGGCGTGGCAGCGGCCGCGGGCTCCTTCGGGCAGTTCCTGATGGTGCCGGTGGAGGGCTGGCTGATTGCTGGCCTGGGCTGGCAGCAGGCGCTGCTGGCGCTGGCCATGGCGGTGCTGCTGATCGTGCCGCTGGCCTTTGGCCTGCGCGAGCCGGGGTTCAAAGGCTCCGCGCCACCCAAGCGCGATCAAACCATCGCGCAGGCGCTGGC
>DAIQRN010000077.1:0-9072 GCA_036786185.1 Acidovorax sp.
CATGATCCTGACGTCGGAGTCCCGTTACAACCAGTGGGTGCGCGAGCACTACCGCTTTTTGCTGCGCAGCGCCTGGGCGCTGACGGGCTCGCGTGCGGTGGCCGAAGACGTGGTGCAGGACTGCTTTACCAGCGCCTGGAAGCACCGCAAGCAGCTGCGCGATGCCTCGCTGGCGCGCGCCTGGCTGTTCCAGATCATGCGGCGCCACGCGCTGCGCCACATGGCGCCGCAGCCCCTGCCGCTGGACGACAGCCCCGAGCACCCCGACGAAGCCACGCCGCATGACGGCCTGGGTGGCCTGGACGATCAGCTCGACGTGGTCAAGGCCCTGGCGCGCATCGCGCCCATCCACCGCGAGGTGCTGGTGCTGTTTTACTTTGACGACATGCCCACGGCCCAGATGGCCGAGGCACTGGACGTGGCGCCCGGCACCGTGCTGTCGCGCCTGGCCCGCGCCCGCGAGGCGCTCAAGTCCGCGCTGCGCCCCTCCCCCGCCACGGCTGTGGCCGTTGCAAGCCCGGCGCCCCCGGCCAGCCGGTTGCGAAAGGTCTGACATGCCCGATCAACGCCCCCTCGACAACGCCTTCGACCTGCGCGCCCGCGCCGAGCTGGCCCTGGCCTTCGACCCCGGCCAGCCCCCGGCGCAGCTGTTTCGCCACACGCCGCTGCTGGCACGGCGCGGCGTGCGCAGCGGCCTGGTGGCGCTGCTGCTGGCCGCCACCGGCACCAGCGCCGTGCTGGCCATGCGCCCACCGGCCCTGGTGCGCGGCGCCATTGAGCACGAGTATTACGAACGCACGCTGCGCGGCAGTTTCATGGACGCCGCGCCCCTGCTGCAGCACCTGGGCCTGGACGGCGCGCAGGCCGTGCCCGGCTATCCGCAGCTGATGCGGCCCTGCGACATCGACGGCCACCTGGCCTACCACCTGACCTCGTTCTTTGAAAAAGGCGGCATGGTCACCGTGTTCGCCTTTGATGCGCCGGTCCTGCTGGCAGAAGACAGCGGCTGGTGGGGCAATGTGTACTGGAAGGTCATCGCCTCGCGCGATGGCAAGCCCCTGGTGCTGGTGGCGCAGAAGAAGCAGGCCCTGTCGGTGGCGCACAGCGCCCTGGCCGCGCCCCGGTAGCCCCTGTTTTCATCCCTTTTTCCCTTCCCCTGCAACCCCACCGATCCAAGGAGACACCATGACCATTGCCCAGACTTCCCTGCCCCGCCGCCGCCTGCTGGCCGGCAGTGCCAGCGCCCTTGCCGCTGCGGGCCTGGCCAGCTGGAGCCACGGCGCACGGGCGCAGGCGGCCGCCGCCAAGCCGCTGCCCGCCTACGTGGGCTGGAAGAACGCATCGGACGTGATCGTGCACAGCACCACCACGCTGGAGACCAAGCGCAGCGCGTTTGGCACCAGCGTCATCACACCCAGCAACCAGCTGTACATCCGCAACAACCTGCCCGCGCCCGACGCCGCCATCGTGGCCGACCGCGACGCCTGGGAGGTCTCGGTGGCCGGCGTGAAGAACCCGCGCAAGCTGACGGTGCGCGAACTCAAGACCCTGGGCCTGGAGACCGTGACCATGGTGCTGCAATGCTCGGGCAACGGCCGCGGCTTCTTCCCCAGCAAGCCCAGCGGCACGCCCTGGACCGTGGGCGCCGCGGGCTGCGTGGTCTGGAGCGGCGTGCCCGTGCGCGCCGTGGTCGAGGCCCTGGGCGGCATGGCCGATGGCATGCGCTACATGACCGGCACGGGCGGCGAGAAGCTGCCCGATGGCATCGACCCCAAGAGCATCATCGTCGAGCGCTCGGTGCCTGCCTCCGCGATGCAGGACGCCCTGCTGGCCTGGGAGATGAACGGCGAGCCCGTCCCGCTGGCCCACGGCGGCCCTCTGCGCCTGATCGTGCCGGGCTACCAGGGCGTGAACAACATCAAGTACGTCAAGCAGCTGGCCTTCACGGCGCAGGAGAGCGACGCCAAGATCATGTCGCACGGCTACCGCATGTCGCCCCCCGGCGGCAAGGGCGACCCCAGCCAGCCCTCGGTGCAGGAGATGAGCGTCAAGTCCTGGATCAACTCGCCCCTGCCCGAAAGCGGCACGCTGGCTGCTGGCGGCACGGTGCAGATCACCGGCGTGGCCTTTGGCGGCCTGCATGCCGTGAAGGGCGTGGAAGTGTCCATCGACGGTGGCAAGACCTGGCAGGCGGCCCGCTTTATCGGCCCCGACATGGGCAAGTACGCCTGGCGCCAGTTCGCGCTGCAGACCAAGCTGCCCGCCGGCACGCTGACCCTGGCCAGCCGCGCCACCGACGTGGCGGGCAACGTGCAGCCCGAGACGCGCGGTGAAAACCAGAGCGGCTACAACAACACCAGCTGGGCCGACCACGCCGTCAAGGTCACCGTGGCCTGACATTGCCTCACCCCGCCCCCAGGCCGCGAGGCCCGGGGGCTTTCTTTTGCGCCCCTGGCGCTGCAACACCCCACGCGACGAGATTCCACCATGTCCATGACTTTCCACCGCCCCGCCCGCCTCCTGCGCGCCCTGGCCGCGCCCGCCCTGCTGCTGGCCACCGGCCTGACAGCCCACGCCGCCGACGACGCCACCCAGATGGCCCTGGGCAAGAAGCTGTTCACCACCGCCGTCCCCGCCTGCGCCGTCTGCCACACGCTCAAGGACGCAGGTGCCGAAGGCGCCGTGGGCCCGGTGCTCGACGAGCTGCAGCCCGATGCAGCGCGCGTGAGCAAGGCGCTGCGCGACGGCCTGGGCAGCATGCCTTCGTTCAAGTCCAGCCTGACGGAAGCGCAGATTGCCGCCCTGGCGCTGTATGTCTCCAAGGCCAGCCGCGGCGAGAAGTGATTCTTCAAGCCAAATAGGCCTCTAGCGCTTTATGGTCAAGCGCCAACAGCTATTAAATAGATAGCAAAAGGCCTGCATCTTCGCCCCGGTCGTTCACGCGGCCGGCCCGGTTGGCCCCAGCCCCTGGGCGTGGCGTCGAAGGCGGCTACCGCCCCGTCAAACAGGCGCAGGGCCGGGGCGGCCCAGCAGGTAGCCCTGGCCCAGGTGGCAGCCCAGCTGCATCAGGCGCTGCTTTTGCCCCTCGGTCTCGATGCCCTCGGCCACCACCCGCAGCTCCAGCGATCCGGCCAGCGCCAGCACGGCCCGGATCAGGGCTTCGGCCTTGCCGCGCTGGCGCGGGTCGGCGTCCTCCAGGGGCGTGACAAAGCTGCGGTCGATCTTGAGCACGGAAAACGGAAAGCGGTGCAGGTAGCCGAGCGAGGAATAACCGGTGCCGAAGTCGTCCAGCGCCATGCGGATGCCCTGCTCATGCAGCGCCTGCATGATGTCGTTGGTGCGCTCGGGGTCTTCGATCAGCGCGTTCTCGGTGATCTCCAGGCGCAGGCGCTCGGGCGCCAGGCCGGTCTGCGCCAGCAGCCGCAGCATGCGCAGTCCAAAGGCCGAGTTGCAGAAATGCCGCGGCGCGACGTTGACGCTCAGGTAGCCGGCCAACGGCAGGGCGGCAAAGGTGCGAAAGGCGCTTTCATACACCTGCCAGTCGATGGTTTCGATGGCGCCACTGTCCTCGGCCAGGCGCAGGAATTCGCCCGGCGCGAGCACACCGCGCTCGGGGTGGTGCCAGCGCATCAGGGCCTCGTAGCCGACGGTCGCGCCATCGGCCAGGCGCACCACGGGCTGGAAGACGGGCTGGATCTGGCGCTGCTCGATGGCCACGCGCAGGGCGTTCTCCATCTCCAGCACGCGCACGGCGTCGTTGTGCAGGCGCTCGTCAAACAGTTCAAAGCGCCTGCGGCCATTGCTCTTGGCCCGGTACATGGCCGCGTCGGCGTTGCGCAGCATGTCCTCGGCGCTGGGGTAGCGCGGGTCGTACAGGGCAATGCCAATGCTGGTGGAGGCAAACACCTTGCGGTCGGCCACCATGATGGGGGCCTCCAGTGCCGCCATCAGGCGCCGGGCAATGCGCACCACGGTATCGAGGTTGGGGACATCCTCGATTAGCACGGCAAATTCGTCGCCCCCGAGGCGGGCCACGAAATCGGGGTCGCGCAGGGGGGCCGTAAGGCGCCGCGCCACCTCCTGCAGCACGGCGTCGCCCGCGTGGTGGCCCACGCTGTCGTTGATCACCTTGAAGCGGTCCACGTCCATGAACATCACGGCAAAGCCGCGCGCCGGGTCGCGCCCCTGGCGCGCCAGCAGGCGCTCGATACGGTCGAACAGGTAGCCCCGGTTGGGCAGGCCGGTCAGGCCGTCGTGCATCACCTGGTGCTTGAGCTGCTGCTCCACCCGTTCGCGCTCGGCCACCTGGGCCTGCAGCTGCGCCGTGCGTTCGCTCACGCGCTGCTCCAGCTGCGCATTGGCGGCATGCAGCGAAGCCGTCATGCGGCGGCGCTCCAGGCTGCTGGCGATCTGCGACGAGACGAACTGCAGCAGCTCGCGGTCGCGCTCGGAGTAGCTCACGTCCGCCGAATAGCTTTGCACGGCGACCACGCCCATCGCCTGCCCATCGACCATCAGCGGCACGCCCAGCCAGCACAGCGCCAACTGCCCACTCAGCTCGATTTCCCCCACCTCGAGCAGCGAATGCAGCGCGGCACTGTGGGCCAGCACGGGGCGCCCGGTGCGCAGCACGTATTCGGTCATGCCCTTGCCCACCGGGCGAGAGGAGCGCGCGAGCACCTGCGCGTCCACGTAGTATGGAAACTCGATCCGGGTGCCATCGGCGCTCAGGACGGCAATGAAGAAATTGCGCACGTTGACCAGGTCGCCCACGATGTCGTGGATCGCGCGGCAGAAGTCCTCCATGCTCTCCGCGCCGCCCGCCAGTTCAGCGATGCGGTAGAGCGCTCGCTGCAGCCGCTCGCCGCGCTGGCGCTCCTGCACTTCCTGCTTCAGTTCGTGGTTGGTGCGGTCGAGGTCGGTGGTGCGCTCCAGCACGGCCTGTTCCAGGTCTTCGCGCCGGCGCCGGCGCTGCAGCGCCGCCAGCACATGGCTGCCCACGAAGTACAGCAGGTTCTGGTCCGCTTCGGTAAAGCAATCGGATCGCTCGTAGTTTTGCACCACCAACACGCCGCGCACCTCTCCCTGGTCGAGCATGGGCACACCCATCCAGTCTTCGGGGCTGCCGCCGCGCGGCTGCACCGGCCCGGGCAGTTGCCGGGCAATGGCGGCCATCGAACCGCGCAGCGGCTTGCCGTGGTGGACCAGGTGCCAGGTCAGGGAGTTCTCAAACCCGGCCATGGGAATGGACATGCCCGAGGCAGGGACACCGCCTACCGAATCGACCATGTACAGAAAGTCGATGCTGTCGGACAGGCGGTTGTGCAGCGCTACATAGAAGTTGTCCGCATACATCAGCTCGCTAATGATGGAACGCACTTGCTCCAGCATGCCCGGCAAAGGGATGTCCTGGTCGGCCACGTGCGAAATGGCGAACAGGGCGCGCTGCACCTTCTCGGCCTGCTCTGCCCGTTGCACGGCATCGCGCAATTTTTCCAGTTCAAGTCCGGAATCGGCGGCGGAGGAAGGCGTGGGCGACATGGGGCGAGCTTTCGAAACGAAGCAATCTCCCTGCATGGTAGCCGGGTCGCCCCTAGAGCTGAAAACCTCGGGCACCAAGGCGCGGCGAGGCTCTCACCGCCCCAAAGGCAGGCAACTGCCTGGCTGCGGAGTGCGCGCCGCATCCTCCAGCCACCGCCAAAGCGCCTGCACACCGTCGCCCGCTGGACCTTGCAGGCCGTGGTCAGCACCGGGCAGCGCGCGCGCGCACCACGGCGCGCTACGGTCCCTGGCGCGTTCTGCAAAGCGCGCGTAGGCGCTGGGCGGCACCAGGGCGTCGGCAGTACCGAACACCTGCAGGAAGGGCCAGGGGCCGTCGATCAGCGCATCGCTCATGCGCCAGCGCCACAGCACGCGCCAGGCCGCCAGGCTGCGGCCCTCTATCTGCTGCGTATCCGCCTCGCTGCCTGCCACGCGCTCACCCAGCCCCTGCCAGCGACCGCTGGCGCCCAGGCGGTCGGCCTGCAGCGCACCCGCCTCCACCGGATCGAGCCCGCTGGCCGAGACCAGCACCAGACCCGCCAGGTGCGGTGCCTGCGCCGCCAGTGCGGGGAGCAGCTCGGCACCTTCGGAGATACCGACGAGCACGAGGGGTAGCGGTGCGCCTGTCTCTGGCTCTGACCCGAGAGCCTGCAACGCTGCACGGGCGTCTGCCTGCCAAACATCGAGACGGTCGCTGGCATCGAACGCAGGCGGACAGCGCTGGGGCGTGGCGCCCGCATGGACAGACGCGCCTGGCTTGTGCAACACCTGCACCCGGGCGTGCAAGGCCGACGCGAAATAGCGGGCCGCAAAAGGCGCAAAGCCGGTGCAGCCGGAGCCTGGCAGCACGACCAGCCGGTAACGCGCGGGCGGCGCACGCGCCTCGCGCTCCAGCACCTGCACCGTGCGGCCCATGTCAGCGCCGGGCAATGGGCGCAGGCTCCAGCCGGGCGGCAGCTCGGTGCTCACTGGCGAAAAAAAAGGCTGCGCCGGGGCGCAGCCTGCGAGGGCAGCCAGAGCCAGCAGCGCCCAGGCCGTTGTACGCATCACTTCAAGATGATGACCTGCTCGGGCTGCTGGGGTTGCGGCACGGGCATGGGCTGGCCGCCCTGCTGGTACACCACGGGCGGGCGCACGCCGCGCGCCAGGTTGGCGTCGGTGTAGCCCAGCTGCATGGCAAGCTGCTGATAGACGTCCTGCGCGAGCGAGAGCGAGGTCTCGCGCATCACCTTGGCGCGATTGGGTGGGGCGATGTCGCCACGGATGGACAGGATCTTGGTGTCGTTGCCCTGCCCTTGCGCGGAGAACGCGGCCTTGATCTCGTAGGTCTTGGTGTTGATGAGCGAGAAGTCGGTCAAGAGCTGCAGGCCGTACTGGCGCGTGGCGCTGGTGGTGCCCTGCAGGGGCGAGAGCGCGTCGGTGAAGTCGATGCTGGAGACCACGCCGAACAGCACGTAGTCGGCGCCGTTGAACTCGCCCTTCTTGATGCGCGCGATCACATTGCCCACCTCGGGTTGCGCCTGGGGCGCGGCCATCTTGCCGCCCTGCACCTGGTTGAGCACCTGCTCGGCCTTGGAGGGCTGCGGCTTGCCCGCGTCAAAGCCCTTGCCCTGCACCAGGCGGAAATAGGTGCCCTGCAGAATGGCGCCCTTGATGTCGTTGGTGTAGCCGCCCAGTTCGCGCTGCTCGATGTAGCTGTAGCGCCCGGCCACGTAAGTGCCGCTGGCCTGCTCGGAGGCCTGCATGTGGTGGCTGCCCGAGTGCGAGCCCGAGCCGCCGTAGGCGCCATGGCTGTAGCCGCCGCTGTGGCTGCCGCCCGCGCTCATCTGGCTGCTGCGCTGGTAGGTGCCAGCCATGAAGTACTCGGACACGCGCTGGGCGTAGGCCAGGTCGGTCACGGCGATGCGGGGCGCGGCGCCGGGTTGCTGCGCCTGGGCAGATGTGCCCCAGGCCAGCGTGGTGGCGGCGATGACGGCCAGGGCCGTGTTCAGGGTGGTTCTGCGTTGCATGGTGGTGCTCCTCAGCGCTTGCTCGTTTTACGGATTTCCTTCTCGTCCTGCCACTCCACCGTGCCCTCTTCCACGTCGAAGAGCGAGAGCGTGAACTTGTAGTACACGTCCTTGGTGTTGGCGTTCTGCTTGACGATGCTGGTCAGCTCACCCTCCAGCTGGTACTTGGCGGCGGTCATCTGGCCCACCTTGGCGGTGGTGCCCTGCTTGTACAGGCCGCTCTGGTTCTGGCGTTGCAGCTCGTCCACGCCCTGCTGCATCTGGCTGATGGAGCGCACAAAGCGCACCTTGCCCGACTTGGTGAGCGCCGTCTGGATGGAGCTCATGACGTTGTTGGTGTCGATGTACTCGCTGGTCTTGTTCTTGACCGGGGCCAGCGTGACGGTGGGGCGGCCCTGGAAGATACCCGTCTCCAGCAGGCTGCCGGTCATCTTCTCGGCAATCATCTGCAGGTCGGTGGAACCGAACTCGTTGGTCACCAGCTCCACGGCCTTGGAGTCGCCGTAGTTGACCTGGCGGTCGAACCGCACGGTGGGCGAGGACAGGTTCTGGCAGGCCGTGAGGCCCAGGGTGCTGGCGGCAAAGGCCAGGATGAGCGCACTGCGCTGGATGGTGTGCTTGGTCATGGTGTTGATTTCCTTATTGATACATAGCTTTTCGCGCTACCTGCAAGGTTTGAAACTGGCGTGCCCCCAGCGCGGGCAGCAGCGCAGCGACGCAGGGGGTGTTTCATCTCAGCGTGTTTCCACATTCATTTCCAGGCGCAGATCGACCGCAGCGCTGGTGGGCGCCACGCTCTTGACCGTCTGCTGGCCCAGGCCGAGCACGGTCATCTGCTTCCAGGATTCGCCGTCGCCCACCTGGTTGCCCACGCTGTCCAGCCACCGGAAGCGGTAGAACACGGTGCGGTCGCTGCGGCCCATGTTGGCCATGTCGGCCTGCACGACCAGGATGTCGTTCTTGCGCACGATGCGCATCTCGCGCACGGCGATGCTGTTGGCCTCGCCGCGCAGGGCGACCTTGGAGGCCACGGCCGGCGGCGTGGCCGGGTCGTGCATCTGGGCGCGGGCGGCGGTGGCCAGGGTCAGCGCGAGGGCCGCGCACGCCAGGGCGGGTGCGGCAAAGGCAGTACGGGTTTTCATGCCAGGAGCTCCTGAAAAAGGGACGGTTGCGGTCAGTTCTTGGTGGCGGCCGTGGGCTTGACGGCGGCGCGCGGCACGGTGCGGGTGCGTTTGGTCGTGGTGGTGGTGGTCTGCACGGGGGCTGCCTCCGCCACGGGCTGCGGCGCTGGGGCGGCAGCCACGGCGGGAGTGGCGGGTAATTGGCCCAGCATGGCCACGTCGCCGGTCAGCACGCTGTTGTCGTACATGCGCAGAGGCACCAGGGCGTACTGGCCGTCGATCTTGATGGGCACGGGCAGCTGACGGCCGTTGACGCTCACCAGGTGCTCGCCGGGTGGCAAGTAGCCACGGGCCACGTAAACGCGGCCAGGCAGCATGCGCCACATGCGGTCGTCGGCCTG
>DAIQRN010000507.1:0-2142 GCA_036786185.1 Acidovorax sp.
GGCCGAAACGCTGCGGTTGCAACTGCCCTACGGCTACATGATGGTGCTGGGCCTGCTGCTGATCTTGTGCGTGATGTACCTGCCCAATGGCCTGGCCACGCTGTGGCAACGGCGCAAACCTGCTGCGGAGGCTCACCATGGCTGAAGCCCTGTTGACCATCGACGCCGTGACCGTGCGCTTTGGCGGCCTCACCGCCGTGGATGGTGTGAGCGCCACGCTGCACACGGGCGAGCTCATCGGCATCATCGGTCCCAACGGCGCGGGCAAGACCACGTTCTTCAACGCCATCTCGGGCGTGCAGCCGCCCACGGCGGGCACGCTGATGAGCGGCACAGACAACCTCACCGGCAGGGGCCCGCACCACTATGCGGCCCACGGCATTGCGCGCACCTTCCAGACGCCGCGCGTTTTCCCCGACATGACGGTGCGCGACAACGTGCGCTTTGGCATGCAGTTCGCAGGCCGCCACCGCAAGGGGCCGGATGGCCTGCGCAGCGAAGGCGAAATCCTGGCCATGCTGGGCCTGGCCCACCTGGCCGACCGCCCTGCCGCCGACGTGACACCGTCGCAGCAGCGCCTGCTGGAGATCGGCATGGCCCTGGGCACGCGCCCGCGCCTGCTGCTGCTCGACGAGGTGGCCGCAGGCCTGACCGAGGCCGAGGTGGACGTCATGGCCCAGCGCATCCGCCGCCTGCGCGACGACTGGGGACTGACGGTGGTGTGGATCGAGCATGCGGTGACCACGCTGCTCCAATACGTGGAGCGTGTGCTGGTGCTGCACCAGGGCCGCAAGATCGCCGACGGCACGCCCGCCGAGGTGGTGCGCGACCCGCAGGTGATCGAGGCCTATCTGGGTGACGAAATGGCGGCCAAAAGCGAAGGAGCCACGGCATGAGCGGCGCACACCTCACCGTGCAGAACCTGACCACGGGCTACCACGGATTTCAGGTGCTGCAAGACCTGTCGCTGCAGGCCGCACCCGGCATCACCGTGATCGTCGGCCCCAACGGCGCGGGCAAGACCACGCTGCTCAAGGCACTGGCCGGGCTGCTGCCGCGCACGGGCACCGTGGCGCTGGACGGCAGCGACTTGCCCGCGATGAACGCCACCGCCTGCGTGCAGCGCGGCTTGGCCCTGGTGGCCGAAGACCGCCAGCTGTTCCCGCAGATGACGGTGACCGAGAACCTGGAACTGGGCGGCTGGCTGGTGCCATCGCGGGTGCGTGCCGAGCGGTTGCACCAGGCGTTCGAGGACTTCCCGCGCCTCAAGGAGCGCGCCACGCAGCTCGCGGGCACGATGAGCGGCGGCGAGCAGCAAATGGTGGCCGTGGCACGCGCCATGATGAGCAGCCCGCGCCTGTTGATGCTGGACGAGTCCTCGCTGGGCCTGGCGCCGCGCATGGTCGATGAGCTGCTCGCCATCGTGCAGCGCATCGCGGCGCAGGGCGTGACCGTGCTCATGGTGGAGCAAAACGTGCGCAAGGCGCTGCAGGTGGCCCAGCAGGGCTATGTGCTGGAGCGCGGGCGCATCGTGGCATCGGGCGACGCACCCACCCTTCTTCAATCCGACGTGGTGCGCCAGGCTTACCTGGGCGTCGCCTGAATTCAATGAAGCACCCCCTGAGTCGCTTCGCGCCTTCCCCCTCTCTCGCATCGCTGCGCGAGCCGGGAGGGGGACACCCCCAGCGCGGCGGAGCGGCCCTTGCGCGGGGGCACTGGCTTGGGCCGCGCCAGTTTCCAAGACCAGGCCCAATGGCCCTTGCATTTCTTCCGATTGAACATCTTTCCTTGTTGTCCAGGAGATTTTTTCCATGACCACCATTTCCATGCTGATCGACGGCCAGCGCGTGCAGGCCACCGGCGGCGGCGCCTTTGAGCGCCGCAACCCGCTGGACGGATCGGTCGCCACCACCGCACCCGCCGCCAGCGTGACCGACGCCAAGGCCGCTGCCGACGCGGCCGCCAAGGCCTTCCCGGCCTGGTCGGCCCTGGGCCCCAACGCGCGCCGCGCGCTGCTGCTCAAGGCAGCACATGCGCTGGAGGCCCGCACGGCCGACTTTGCGGTGGCCATGGCGGCCGAGACCGGCGCGTCGGGCATGTGGGCGGGTTTTAACGTACACCTGGCTGCCGGCCTGCTGCAGG
>DAIQRN010000508.1:0-2139 GCA_036786185.1 Acidovorax sp.
CCAACACCACCAACTACGCCGCCATGCTCACCGGCCAGCCCCAGTCGCTCAAAAGCCGCCTGGGCACCATCGGCCCGCGTGACGCAGCCGCGCCCGAGGTGAACAAGGACCTGCCTTGAGCTGTAGCGTGCTGAAAGATTGTTTGCTATAAAAACAGAAGCTATTGGCGCTTGCTGAATAAGCGCTAGAGGCCAATTTATCTACAAAGAGGGGACATCATGAAAAAGCTGTGCTGCCTGGCCGTGGCTGCGCTGGGGATTGTGTGGAGCGCGGGCGCGCAGGCGCAACCGGTGTACAAATGGGTGGATGCCGACGGCAAGACCCACTACGGCTCGCAACCCCCGCCGTCCAAGGCCGATGCCGAACCCCTCAAGCTGCATGGCAACAACGGCTCCACCAAGAGCGCGTCCTCCGCGTCTGGCAGACCCGGCCAGCAGTACAACCCCGACGGCACCAAGAAAATCCCCAAAGAGGTCGAGGAGTTTGGCCAGGGCATGAAGAAGGCGCTGGAAAAGGTGGACAGCAAGGAGGTGCCGCTCAACTGCTCCGCCGCCGTGGGCAACATCCACGACCAGGCCGACACCATGCTGGAAGTGGGCCAGAAGAACGTGCGCGACGGCTACATGACCCAGGCGGCCTTTGACAAAACCGCCCCCAAGATCCGCGAGGCCCGCGGCAAGTACAGCGTGTCGGACTGCCAATCATCGTCGGGCAACAAGAAGTCGTTTTACCAGTGCATGTCCAGCAGCTACAACCATGTGACGGGGTGCGACAAGCAGTTCAAGCACTGAGAGGCAATCGCTGCAGACCGCCCGCCCGGGCCAGTTCCCCAAGGGTTGGAGCGAGATCGCGAGCACGTTCTCACACGTTGTGCAGCATCTCCCCCTGCCGCACCGCCGCCCCCGACCGCACCAGCTCATCCGCCAGGCTGTGTAGCCACGCGGCCTCGGGCTGGTCGCCAAAGTGGCGCTGGTGCACCGCGCTGAAGTAGTGCGTGGCCTGGGTCCAGGCGGCGAGGTCGGCCATGCTGATCTGCTGCCATTCGAGCAGCTTGTACTTGAGCAGCACCTTGGACGCATACAGCGCATGCTTGGCCGGGTTGCGTACAAAGCCGTCCAGGCGGCGGCGGGCGACCTCGATGGCGCGGGGGGCGTCGGTAAACACCGGGCCATGGCCGGGGATGACGACCTTGGGGGCCAGCGCCTCGATCACGTCCAGCGTGGCGGCCACTTCGGCAAAGGCGGCCTCGCCCTCCAGCTCGGGGAAGACCACGCCAAAGCCGTTCTCCCACAGCGCGTCGGCCGAGATCAGCACGCCGTCCTGCGGGTTGAACAGCACGACCGAATGCGGGTCGTGGCCCGGTGCGGCGTGTACCTGCCAGGGTTTGTCGCCCAGCAGCACGCAGGAGCCGGGTTCCAGCAGCACATCGGCGCGGAACTGCGGGCATTCCTGGCCCGTGGGGGTGTAGCTCAGCGCGTAGGGGTCCCACTGGCGCACGTGGTCGGCCTGGCCTGGTGGGATGGCGGTGAGCACGCCGGGCCAGGCTTGCTGCAGCGCCGCGTTGCCGCCGCAGTGGTCGCTGTGCAGGTGGGTGTTGAGCACGCGGTCCAGCGGGCGGCCGCCGAGCGCGTCGCGCACCAGGTCCACCGTCTGCGCGGCGTGCAGGCAGTAGCCGGTGTCCACCAGGGCCGTGTCGCGCTGGCCGATGAAGAGGATGTTGTTGGCCGACAGCCAGCCGCGCTCGAAGACGGTGATTTCGGGCGGGAGGGCTGATGGATGCTGCGTCATAAGCTATCAAAATAGTCGTTGTTGCCGTGGTGGATGCCACTGGCGTGGGCCAGGCCAGCAACCGCCGCGCAAGAGCCGCCCTGCAGCGCTGGCGGTGCCGCCTTCCCGGCGGCGCCGAGAGAAGGGGGGGAGGGCGCCGCTGGCGACTCAGGAGTTTGACCTCAATTCCCGCCGCAGGATTTTGCCCACGTTGGTCTTGGGCAGATCGTCGCGGAACTCGATGTATTTGGGCCGCTTGTAGCCCGTGAGATTCTCCTGGCAGTAGCGGGCCACGTCTTCTTCGCTGAGCGTGGGGTCGTTCTTGATGATGAAGACCTTGATCGCCTCGCCTTGTTTTTCGTCGGGCACGCC
>DAIQRN010000078.1:0-8938 GCA_036786185.1 Acidovorax sp.
CCCAGTCCTTCAGGCGCGCGGCCTCCAGCATCTTGGCGCTGCTGTTTTCGATGGCTTTGTAGTAATCAATCAGCATTTCGGGGGCTTTGATGTTCTGTGTGATTTGCATGGGTCCAGCTCAGGCGCGCGCCTGTCCTCCGATTTCGTTCCAACCATCCATCACCGGCTGCAGCAGCTGCAGCACCTCTTCGACGATGGCCACGCTGTTGCCCGCATGGGCCTGCGCCAGGCGCATCAGGCTGTAGGAATACAGCCGCTGAAGATTGGCCGCCAGCTCGCCGCCAGCTGCCACGTCCAGGCTGGACATCAGACCCTCGTCGATCAGGCGCGAGGCCTTGGCGATCAAACGCACCTTGGTGGCCACGTCCTTGCGCTGCATGGCCCCAATGGCGCCATTCAGGCAAGCGCGCAGCTCATTGAACAACAGGCCGATCAGCCCATGGGGCGAGGCGCTGAGCACCTGCGAATTCAAATCCACCTGACGGTAGGCGGCCGACACTCTGGCGCTGGGAGGGGTATACATGCTGGATCCTTCCATTGTCTGTACTCCAGCCTGTTATCGGCCAGGCCGCATGCAAGTTGAGCCCCAGCACACAAAAAAAGTAGCACGCGCAAAGCATTCAGTCATGCCGCCATCATGCCGCCGTCACTGCCGTTCCATGGCGCAAACAGGGCGCGAAAACACCATCAAGTCAGTGCATTACCCAACGCTGCCTCGGCTGACAATCTGCCAACAGTTGAGCGGTTGGATTTCCTAAAGTTTTCGTTGTAACGATCGATAACACACTCAACGGGCTTCGGGTGAGGCCTGTTGCCAGGGGCAGGAAAGCCCCGGCACTGGGTAACACACTTTTCTCACACCAAGGAGTTTCATCATGGCCATGACCATCCAAACCAACACCGCATCCCTAAACGCACAGCGCAGCACGGCCGCCAACTCGGCCAGCCTGTCCACCACCATGGCCCGCCTGTCCTCCGGCCTGCGCATCAACAGCGCCAAGGACGACGCCGCCGGCCTGGCTATTGCCGACCGCATGAACACGCAGGTGCGCGGCATGAACGTGGCCATCCGCAATGCCGGTGACGGCATCTCCATGGCCCAGGTGGCGGAAGGCGGCCTGTCAGGCATCAACGACATGCTGCAGCGCATGCGTGAACTGGCGGTCCAAGCATCGAACGCCACCAATCAAAGCGCTGACATCAGCAAACTGGATCAGGAATACCAGGAGCTGGGCAAGGAAGTCACGCGCATGATGGACGCCACCCAATTCAACGGGGAGTCAATCCTGAAAGCCACAGCAGACTACACCTTTCAGGTTGGAGCGAACAGCGGCACAGAGAACCAGATCAAGATCACATCGGCAGCACTGGCCACCAATATCGCAAATTTGACTGCTGTGACGAATGGTGGTAGCCAATCCGCACTCAATACCGCTGCATCAGCCAATATCTCAGCAATCGATGCGCTGGACAAGGCCCTGACCGTCGTCAACGACAACCGCGCAAAGCTGGGCGCGGTGCAAAGCCGCTTTGAAAACACCATCTCCTACCTGCGCACCGCGGTAGAAAACCAGTCCGCCGCCCGCGGTCGCATCATGGATGCCGACTTTGCCTCCGAAACCGCCAACCTGAGCCGTTCGCAAATCCTGCAGCAGGCTGGCACGGCCATGATTGCCCAGGCCAACCAGCTGCCCCAGGGTGTACTGAGCCTGCTGCGTTGATACACATCGAGCAGTAACGGCAAGGCTGGGGGCGTTGGCGCCACCAGCCTTTTCCGCTTGAGCCACACCCACGCCGCCAACGGTGGGCGGCACCACAGAGCAGCACCGCCCCACGCTGCACCTTTCTCACATAAAGGAGTTCACCATGGCCACCATTTCTTCACCCGGCGTAGGCAGCGGCCTGGATGTGAACTCCATCGTTAGTCAGATGATGAAGCTGGAGCAGCGCCCCCTGCAGCTGCTGCAGACCAAGGCCAGCGGTATTGAGACCAAGATCTCGTCCTATGGACAGATCAAGTCCGCCATGTCGGCCTTGTACGACGCCGCCAAGAACCTGACCAACACCGACACCTGGCGCGGCAAAGCATTTGGCACCAGCAACGATGCCGTGCTCAAGGGCTCTGCCAGCAGCACGGCACAGGCGGCGCAGTTCTCCGTGCAGGTGAATGCGCTGGCGCAAGGACAATCGCTCGCGTCCGGCGGTCTGGGCAGCGGCGCCGCCATAGGTACGTCAGGCACCTTGACCTTGGAGCGCGGGCAGTGGAGCGCAGACCAGGGCAGCTTTGCCGGCGCAGGGTCTGCCATCAACATCCAGATCGACGCCGGCGACACGCTGGCTAGCATTGCCGGCAAGATCAACAAGGAAAATGCCGGCGTATCTGCCGTCGTTGTCAAGGGCACCAATGGAGACCAGCTGTTGCTGCGCGGCAGCAAGACCGGCGAAGAAAACGGCTTTGCCCTGTCTGTGTCCGACCCGGGCCTGGGCGTCCTGGCCCATGACCCGGCATCGGTCGCGGCAGGCAATGGCGCCACGCGCACCCAGGCGGCACAGGATGCCAGTTTCAGCATCAACGGCATCGATGCACGCTCAGCCAGCAATACCGTAAAAGAAATCGTCCCGGGTGTGACGCTGGATTTGCTCAAGACCTCGGACAAACCGGTGGACATCAACGTCAGCGACGACACCAAGCTCATCAAGGAAAAGCTGGAGGCCTTCAAGGACGCCTACAACAAGCTCAACTCAGTCATCAGTGGCCTGACGCGCTACGACCAGGCGAGCAAGAAGGCACAGCCACTGCAAGGCGATGGCACCATCATGGCCATGCAAAGCACGCTACGCGGCATGATTGGCAACGCCAACAGTGCGGGCGATTACTTCAACAGCCTGGGGCTGGAGCTGCAGCGCGATGGCTCGCTGAACATCAACAGCAAAAAACTCGATGAGGCTCTCAAAGACTTACCAAAGCTGGAGAAAACCCTGACCGATGGGCCAGACGGGTTGGCGACCCGCATACGCGATTTCGCCTTTCAGGCCAATGGCGTTGAGGGCAAGATCACCAGCCGCTCCAAGGCCCTGGAATCATCTCTCAAGAGCAACCAAACCGACCAGGACAAGCTCAGCACTCTGCTGGAGCAGCGGCAAAAAAGCCTGCTCAAACAATACCAGAGCCTGGACGCCAAGATGGGCTCGATGAGCACGCTCAGCTCCTTCATGTCATCCCAGGTGTCGCAATGGAATCGCAGTTGACGGTCTTGTGCCGCGGCAATCATTGAACCGCAAATAGCAGCCAAAAGCCCCGTTCATCGGGGCTTTTGTTTTGCCGGCTTTGCTCAGAATTCTTCTCAACACCCGGTAGCCATGGGACGCAACTGCGAACGCCCCATTACATGTCCCCGAGTGGAACGTCAAACCAACGCTCTTGAAGGAACCTGACCATGGCCATGACCATCAACACGAACACCGCTTCCCTGAATGCGCAGCGCAACACGGCTACCAACACGGCCAGCCTGTCCACCACCATGGCCCGCCTGTCCTCGGGCCTGCGCGTCAACAGTGCCAAGGACGACGCCGCCGGCCTGGCCATTGCCGACCGCATGAATACCCAGGTGCGCGGCATGAACGTGGCCATCCGCAACGCCAGCGACGGTATCTCCATGGCCCAGGTGGCGGAAGGCGGCCTGTCGGGCATCAACGATATGCTGCAGCGCATGCGCGAGCTAGCGGTGCAGGCGTCCAACTCCACCAATCAGAGTAGCGACATCGCCAAACTGGACAAGGAGTATCAGGAACTGGGCAAGGAGGTCACACGCATGATCGATGCCACCCAGTTCAACGGCGACTCCATCTTGAAGACGACTGCCAGCTATGTCTTTCAGGTTGGCGCCAACACCGGTACCGAAAATCAGATCACGATCGGATCTGCTGCACTCGCCACCAACGTAGCAAACTTAACCGCCGTAACCAACGGCGGCGGATCTTCCGCTCTTAATAGTGCAGCATCGGCCAACACCGCTGTGATCGCGGCACTGGACAACGCTCTGACGGTTGTGAATGACAACCGCGCCAATCTGGGCGCAGTACAAAGCCGCTTCGAAAACACCATTTCCTACCTGCGCACTGCTGTGGAGAACCAGTCAGCCGCGCGCGGCCGCATCATGGATGCCGACTTTGCCGCCGAGACTGCCAACCTGAGCCGCACGCAGATCCTGCAACAGGCCGGCACGGCCATGATTGCCCAAGCCAACCAGCTACCGCAAAACGTGCTGAAGCTGCTGCAAGGTTGACGCGCCGCGGCCGTTGCTCTATCCGACGTTCACCAATCCACCGTTGGTCTTCTGCATGACATCGCTCGCGCAGCCCACGCCCTCCCCCTACTACATCCACGCCGCGCAGTCCATCGACGATGGCGACCTGCTGACCGCGCAACTGCACCAGCTGTGCCACCAGCTCAACCGCGCCGGCTACCCCGCCTACCTGGTGGGCGCGCCCAAGGTGAATGGCCATTGGTGGACGCCCGTTCTGTCTGCAACGTTGATGGCCGCGCACCATGTGGCGGGACTCACCCCCATCACCGTCCAGGGCCAGAGCGCGAACGAGCGCCATCGCCCAGGCCTGCAAGCGCGGCTGCAACCGGCCTGCGGCAGCACCCAGAACGCCGACGCATACGCCCGCCTGCAATTCAGCCAGACTGGCGCGCCAGAGGACATCACACAAGACTTCGCCCTCCAGGCTGCCCTGCCCTGGTTCGACCCTGTGCTGCTGAAGCAAGCGCTGCCCACAGGCACGCGCAGCGGCGCGCTGGTGTATTCGGGCCGCCTGCCCGGCCCGCAGTTCACGCTGCGGCCCGAACATGCCGCGCTCACCGATGTCTCACCCTACGCCGAGCAGCCCCTGGCGGCGGCCGAACGCTGGCAACGCCTGGCGCAGGCCGAGGTGCTCTACGCCTACGCCGCAAGCAGCGTGACAACCGAGGCGCAGCTATTGGGCTGCCCCGTGGTCTATGTGGCCAACGACCACCAGTTGCAAACCCTACCCGAGCATCCGCTGCAGCTATGGGGCACCTGCTTGAACAGCACAGACCACCCGCTGGGCGCGCCAGACTTCAGCCCCCAGGCGTTTCGCGCCCAGATGGCCGCACTGGTGCAGGAAGCTCCCAGGCTGCTGCAACACCTGGTGCAAGCCACGCAGACAGCGGCAGCGGCCCTGCCGTTTGACCGAGCCTGGAGCACTCAGCAGGTGCATGCGCTCGACGCCCTGATCCCCTCATCCACCGAGCAGCGCGCGGCGCGCGCCGACGCAATGGCCGCCGAGCGCCTGTGCGCCGCCTACCCCGCGTGGAAGGAACGCGCCACCCCGGCCGAGGTCTATGGCGACATTGGCGCCGAGCTGGTTACAACCGGCCAGGTACACGCACCCATCGTGCATGTATATGGCCATGGGCGCGACGGCAACGCGCTAGCCGACACCGTGGACGCGCTCGGCCAGTGCTGGCTCAAGCCCCGGCGCATCATCATCCACGCCGACACGCAGGCGCCCGTTCCCGTCGAAGACTTGGGTGACGACGTGCAATGGGTAGGTTCGCAGGATCACTGGACACCCCCACTTACGCAAGCCGATGGCGACTGGGTGGTACTGCTCGAAGCCGGCACCCGGCCCAAGCCCTACGCGCTGATCGAGCTGCTGGCCGCTGCGCGCCAGCATGGCGATGCCCAGCTGGTCTACGCCGCGCACGACACGCCCTGGGGCACGGGCCAGCAACTGCCGCATTTCACCGGCGGCTGCAATACCGAATGGCTGCGCGGCACCAACTACCTGGGTGGCCTGGTGGCGGTGCGCACCAGCGCCTGGGCCGCCTTGCCCGACGCCGGCCGCTACACCTCGGCCTACCGCCTGGCGCTGCGCAGCAGCGCGGTGCAGGGCTCAGCCAGCGTGCGCTATGTGGACCAGCTGCTCTCACACGGGGCGGCGCAGCTCGCCACCGGCCAGGAGGCGGCGGAGTTTGCCGTCGCCCAGCAAGAAATCACACAGCTGCACCCCGGCGCCCGGCTGCTCGCCAGCGAGCAGCTGGGCTGCTGGCGCGTGCTCTACCCCGATCCGGCCGACGCGCCCACCCTGGTCGTGCCCACCGGCAAGCAGCTGGGCTATCTGCGCGCACTGCTGGTCTCATGCCTGCGCTACTACCCACAAGGGCTGCGCGAGGCACTGCTGGTGGTGCAGGACGAAGATCTGCTCGCAATGCAGCAGTTCGTGCAGGAATGGGAGCATGCTGACAGCCTGCGGCTGCGCATCATTGCCAGCGGCGGCGGCATCTACAACCACGCGCGCAGCATCAACCTGGGCCTGCACGCCGCCAGCACCGAGACTGTGCTGGTCTGCGACGACGACGTGGAATGGCTGGACGCGCAAGCCCTGCCCGAGCTGCGCCGCCTGCTGGCGCAGGAGCGGCTGGCCATTGCCGCGCCACGCTTGGTACTGCAAGTCGGCCAGCACCCCTTGGTTACCGCCGGCCCCCATGTTGCCGGCGAGGGCGCACAGTTATTCAACTACTGCGGCGAGCAGCACGGCTTGGCAGAGCGTGGCTACTTCAACCGCCTGCAAATGGCGCAGGACGTGGCTGGCGTGCATGGCGCCTGCTGGCTCGCGCGCCGATCGGCAGTGCTCGCCATCGGCGGTCTGGATGAAGCCAACACCCCCCTGTGGCAGGCTGTTGCCGATCTCGGCTACCGCTTGCAACAGGCAGGCTGGCGCCTGGTCTGGACACCGCACGCCAGCGCCCTGCACGCCGGGGGCTCCACGATCAAGACGCTGCGCCAGCAGCCCACACTGGCACTGGCGCTGGAGCAGACGCGCGTGGAAGAAGTGCGCTACCTGCAAAACCGCTGGATCGCCTTTGCCGGCCAACACCCGCTCTACAGCAAACACCTGAGCGGCAGCAAACCCTTACAGCTTGAAACCCGCGTCGTCGCCCCCTGGAGCACCCATCACCACCAGCGTCCGACGGTGCTGGCCACGCCGCTGCGCAGCGGCTCGGGCCAGTACCGGGTGATCGAGCCGCTGCACGCCATGCAGTTTGCCGGCAAAGCGCAAACCTGCATCGTGCTGCCAGAGGTGCCCGGCCACACCGAGCGGCGTGTGCTCACCGCGCTGGACATTGCGCGCTGGCGGCCCGATCGCATCCTGGTACAGCACTCGATATCGGACACCGACATCGCCAACCTGCGTGCCATTCGTGAGGCCTGTCCCAAGGCCTTCATCGTGCAGCTGATGGACGACCTGACCTCGGGCCTGCCTGCGTCCCACCCCAACCATGTGTTTGGTCAGCGCGAAGGCCATGTGCGCACGCTGCAGGCGCTGTCGCTGTGTGACCGGCTCATCGTCTCCACGCAACCACTGGCGGACTATTACGCCGCACATTGCCCGGACATCCGCCTGGTACCCAATGCGCTCGACCCGCGCTTCTGGGGCCAGAAACAACGCACCCCCGTGCAGCGCCAACGCCTGCGCGTGGGCTGGGCCGGCGCCGCCCAACACCTGGGTGACCTGCTCCTGGTGGAGCAACTGGTGCGGGAGTTGGCCGACGAAGTGGATTGGGTCTTCATGGGCATGTGCCCGGACGAGCTGCGCCCCTACGTTAAGGAATTCCACCGCTTCGTCTCCTACAAGGAATACCCGGCCAAGCTCGCCAGCCTGGATCTGGACATCGCCATCGCCCCACTGGAGGACAACCCCTTCAACGCCTGCAAGAGCAACCTGCGCCTGCTGGAATACGGCGCCATGGGCTGGCCCGTGGTGTGCTCGGACGTCTACCCGTTTCGCACCGACGACCCGCCCGTGCTGCGCGTGCCCAATCAGCACCAGGCCTGGATGGAGGCGCTACGCCCGCTGCTCCAAGACGCACCCCTGCGCCAGAGCCAGGGCCAGGCCCTGTACGACTGGCAACAGCGGCACTATCAGGTGCAGAGCCATGCGGATGCCTGGTTCCACGCCATTTTCGATTGACTGTCATTCGCTCTCAGGTGATCAACCCAATCCACTCACTGCTATGAAAATTTTTCTACACGTCGGCTGCGGCCCACAACGCAAGAACAACACCACCCGCGGCTTCAATACCGACGAATGGAAAGAACTGCGCCTGGACATCGACGAAAGCGTTGAACCGGACATCGTGGGCACGATGACCGACATGTCCGGTGTTGCCGATGAGTCCGTCGACGCCATCTTCTCTAGCCACAACATCGAACATCTCTATGCACACGAGGTGCCCGTGGCGCTGAGTGAGTTCTTGCGTGTGTTGAAACCCGACGGCTTTGCCATCATTACCTGTCCAGACATCCAATCGGTCTGCGCACTCGTGGCCCAGGGAAAGCTGATAGAGCCTGCCTACCACACAGCACAAGGCATCCCAATTGCACCAATAGACATCCTGTACGGTTGGCGGGTTCCTATGGCACAGGGAAACTTGTACATGGCGCATCGCTGCGGTTTCACCGAAGACGTATTGCGCGGGACTCTGCTCGGCTCCGGTTTCAACGGCGTCGGCACCTTGGCTCGATCAACCCATCTCGACCTTTGGGCGATCGCCAGCAAATGCACACTGTCCGAAGAGCGCCTCAAGAGCCTGGGAGCAGAGTACTTCTTTCACCAGTGATGTAAGCAAAACCGTCAACAGCCCGTCGCTTCAATTGACCCATATGCCCAGCGCTGATCACCCCTTTAGCCACTAAAGGGCTCAGACACAATCCTTCCACCATGTTCGTCATCCTCGGCTACCTCATCACCTTCGGCTGCATCTTCGGTGTTTTCATCGCCCATGGCGGGAACATCAAGGTGGTGCTGGAGGCGCTGCCCTTTGAAATGATCACCATCGGCGGCGCGGCGGCGGGGGCGTTCATCATCAACAACCAGCCCAAGGTGCTCAAGGCCACCATGGGCGCGC
>DAIQRN010000509.1:0-2082 GCA_036786185.1 Acidovorax sp.
TGGCCGGGCATGCGGATGTCGAAGAACAGCACCTCGGGCCGCAGCGCCAGCGCTTCGCGCACGGCGGATGGGCCGTCGCCTACGGCGGCCACGATCTGCAGCTGGGGCCAGGCTTGCGCCAGCGCCTGCTGCAGCGCGGCGGCGAGCAGGGGTTCGTCTTCGGCGATCAGGGCGCGGGTCATGGTGATTTCAAAGGAAAAACGATGCTGGCGCTTGTACCGCCTGCGCTGGCAGCTCTTATTTCAAGAGCGGCATCGCCGCCATAGCGGTTGGCTAGCCGCTCGCGCACCTGGGCCAGGCCAAAGCCATGGCCTGCGCGTGCGGGCGCTGCGGGGTCGTAGCCCGCGCCGGTGTCGGCCACCTCCAGGTGGATGCGGCCATCGGGCAGGCGCTTTGCGCGCACGTCGATGCGGCCCCCGGCCACGTGCGGCTCCAGGCCGTGGCGGATGGCGTTTTCTACCAGGGGCTGCAGCAGCAGGGGCGGCACGGGGATGTCGGCCAGCTCGGGCGGCAGGTGCAGCGCATAGGCCATGCGCGGGCCCATGCGCACGGCCATCAGCGCCAGGTAGTCGGCCAGCCGCGCGAACTCGGCGGACAGCGGGTGCAGCGGCGCGCGCGAGGCCGACAGCGTGGCACGCAAGAAGTCCACCATGCGGTCCAGCATGGCCTCGGCGCGCGGCGGGTCCACGGCGATCAGCGCGCGCAGCGTGGCCAGGGTGTTGAACAGCATGTGCGGCTCCAGCTGGCTTTGCAGCAGCATCAGGCGCGCCTCGGTGGTGTCGCGCTCGGCGGCGGCGATCAGGGCCTGCAGCGCCGCCTGCTTGCCGCGCGCATGAAAGTACGCGCTGGCCACCACCCCGGCGGTCACGGTGACCAGCAGCGCCAGCGCCATGTCGCGCTGCGGTGTCAGGGCCGCGTCGCCCAGCAACTGGGCTGCCAGGCGCGAGCCCAGGGTGAAACCCAGCGCGATGCCGCAGGCCGTGAGCGCCAGGCCGCGCCAGCCCTTGGGCCAGCCGTGGCTGCCGTTTTCGACGTCGCTGTGGCATTGCTCGGCCGGCACCAGCAGGCGGCCGAACTCCATGGTCAGCCAGGTCAGCCCGCCAATGCACACCGAATACACCCACTGGCGCAGGTAGCCTGTGTCCGGCCAGATCATGGTGGTGAACACGGCCACCACGCAGCAGAAGGCCAGCACTTGCAGGCCATGCCGCAGCACGCTCGTCCCGTGGATGCTTGGTTGCTTCATAAAAGATAGCTGTTGGCGCTTTAATGGTAAGGGATGGAGGCTGATTTAACCATGATTTCAGGGTGCGCCGCGCTGGCGCTGCAGCTTGTCGCGCTCGGTCTGCAGCAGGCGCTGGTGCAGGTCCATGCCCGAACCCAGCCACACGGCCAGCCCGTGAATGGCCAGGCCCAGGCCCCAGCCCGCCAGCGGGTACAGGTGCCAGGCGCGGCCCGTGTACCAGGCCACCAGCGCCAGGCCCGCGTTGACGCAGACATAGACCAGGGCGTGGATGAACCAGCCCATCTTGGCGCCGGCGCGGCGGCGGGCCAGGCGCTCCAGGGCTTCGGGGGAGTTGGCGGAAGAGATCGGGTGCATGGCGGTCATCCTGTAAAAAAAACGTTAAAAAAAAACGGGCTCAGAGCAAACCCAGCGAGCCCCACAGCGAATGCCCCAGCAGCCGCCCCGGCAGCAGCGTGAAGGCCCCGGCCACGAGGCAGGCCCCGATGTAGGTCTGCTGCATCAGGGTGCGGTGGCCCGTGATGTCGCGGCGGGCCAGGCGCACGAACGACAGGGTCAGCCCGCCCAGCGTGACCGGAATCAGCAGGTGGATGAGCCCAAAGCTCCCCCAGCGCGGACCGCCCCCGCCCGTGATGAAGAGCGCCGACACGGCGGCGGCCACCATGAGGGTGACCCAGGCGTAGCCCGCGGCGCGGTGCAGGCGGGGGCGCTGCGTGGCGCCCTGGCGGGCCCACAGCGCCACCGGGCCGATGGCAATGGCAGCCGCTGCGGCGGCGACGTGGATGGCGATGGCGGGGGAGAAGCTTTGCATGGTGTGGCCCTCAAGGCGTGTTCGATGG
>DAIQRN010000510.1:0-2081 GCA_036786185.1 Acidovorax sp.
TGGCCACCGTGGCCACGCCCGCCGTGCAGCAGCAGTTGCGCGCGCTCAACGTGGAGCCGCGCACTTCCACGCCCGAGCAGGCCGCTGCCTTGCTCAAAACCGACATCGAACGCTGGCGCGCCGTGATCGAGCGCGCAGGCATTCCCAAACAGTGAGGGCCAGCCGCACCATGCAGACCGAACAGACCAATCACCTGCCCCGCATGGATCGCCTGGGGATCGTGGGCTATGGGGAGGTGGGCCGCATTTTTGCCGCGGGCCTGCGTGCCGCCGGTGTCGGCGATGTGGCAGCGTGGGACCTGAAGTTCGCCGATGCGGCGCAGCAGGCCAGTGCGTGGGCCCATGCGCGGGGCGCAGGCGTGCACGCGGCCGACAGCGTGGCCACGCTGTGCGCCGGGCGCCAGCTCATCATCTCGGCCGTCACGGCCAGCAACACGCTGGCGGTGGCCGAGGCGGTGGCGCAGCACATCGCGCCGGGCGCGTTTTTTCTGGACCTCAACTCCGCCTCGCCAGGCACCAAGCAGCAGGCCGCGCAGTGCGTTGAGGCTCGGGGCGGGCGGTATGTGGAGGCGGGCGTGATGACCTCGGTGCCGCCCTACGGCATGGCCGTGCCCATGTTGCTGGGAGGCCCCCACGCCGCAGCGCTGGCGCCTGCGCTGCGCGGCTGGGGCATGGACGCCCAGCCCGTCAGCGACGCGTTGGGCGTGGCCAGCGCCATCAAGATGTGCCGCAGCGTGATGATCAAGGGGCTGGAGGCGCTGGTGATCGAGAGCTATGCCACGGCCCGCCACTACGGCGTGGAAGACCACGTGCTGCCCACCCTGGCCGAAACGTTTCCGTCCATCGACTGGCACCAGCAGGGCCGCTACTTCTTCAGCCGCGTGGTACAGCACGGCCAGCGGCGCGCCGAAGAGATGCGCGAGTCGGCCCGCACCGTGGGTGAGGCAGGCATGCCCCCGCTGATGACATCGGCCATTGCCGACAAGCAGCAGTGGGTGGCCGACTTGGCGCGCGCCGGTGTTTTTGCAGACCTGCCCCCAGACGCACGCTGGCAGGACTATGCGGATCGTTTGCTGAAAAGCGTGTCATCACCGGCAGCTGGAGGCTGAGGCCTCGGCCACTTTGACGGGTCCGTGCGCCATGCCACTGGCGCGGCCGGGTCCCACAGGCGCCGCCGCTGGCCGCGCTGCACCGCGACGCGCGGTGCTCACGCGGGGCTTTTGTACAACGCTTGCAGCGTGCTGCGAATCAGGTCCGCCATCGCCTGCTGCGTGAGTGTGGCCGGGCGCTGCGAGCTCACTGCCATGAACAGCTTGCTGCGCAGGCGGGGATTGCCTTCGCCGTCGACAGGGGCGCCGAGGATCGGCCGCGTGCTGAACACCTCGGCCTTGCCCGATGTGGTGACCGCGTTCATCGGCAGCACGGCGCAGCCCGCGCCATCGGCCACCAGATCCAGGATGGCGGCCACGCCGTCGATCTCCAGGCTGATGTGCGGGCGGCCGCCCTGGGCGGCCAGTTCAGACTCCACCAGCATGCGGATGGAGTTGGGGCGCGTGGGTATCACCAGCGGAAATCGGGTCAGCTCGCCCAGCGAGACGGGGATGCGCGCCAGGGTGTCGGCTTCGGCATCGGTCTGGGCTGCGGGGCGGCGCTGCACCAGAAAAAGGTCTTCCTCCAGCAGCGCCGTGATCTCGATGCCGGGCGCCGGGGCGGTGTTGTACAGCAGCGCGATGTCAAGCAGGCCCGTGGTCAGCGACTCGCGCATGGCCACCGACAGCCCCTCGCTGATGGCCAGCGCCGCGTCCGGCAGCTGCACGCGGAATGCGCGGGTCAGCGGCACGGTCAGCACCTTGGCGATGCTGGGCGGCAGGCCAATGGCCACGCGCCCGGCCAGGGCGCCGCGCACGCGACCGAGCTCCTCGCGCGCACGCTCCACCTGGTGCAGGATGCCGCGCCCGTGCTCCAGCAGCAGCTTGCCCGCCTCGGTGGGCGTGGCGCCCCGGCCGTTGCGCACCAGCAGGTTCTGGCGCAGCTCCACCTCCAGCAGGCGCACCTGGCGGCTCAGGGCGGGCTGGGCAATGT
>DAIQRN010000079.1:0-8864 GCA_036786185.1 Acidovorax sp.
AGTACGCCGCGCGCAGTTGCTCAAAGTCGATGTTGCGCGCGCCAGGGTCGTTCACGTCGGGGCTGATGCTGGCCGTCTTGGGCGTGGGGCCGAGGGCTCCGGCCACAAAGCGAGGCTTGTCGGGCGTCGAATACTTGTCGCAAGCTGCGCGCGCCAATTGGGCGGAGCGCAGGTTCATCTCGCGCGCCAGATGGGCCATGTGGTAGTCGTCCTGCGCCACGGTGGTCGCGCCGAAGGTGTTGGTCTCGATCAGGTCGGCACCGGCGGCCAGGTAGCGCTCGTGGATGTCGCGGATCACGTCGGGACGGGTGATGCTGAGCAGCTCGTTGTTGCCCTTCACGTCGTGGGCAAAGTCCTTGAAGCGGTCGCCCGCGCTGCCGGGGCCGCTGTAGCCCTCGCCCCGGTACTGCGCCTCGCCCAGCTTGAAGCGCTGGATCATGGTGCCCATGGCGCCGTCGAGGATGACGATGCGTTGGGCGAGGATGTCAGGCAGTTGCGCGGCGCGGGTGTAGTGGAGGGCTTGCATAGCCCGCTATTGTAGAAAGCGCGGCCTGGTGCAACAGGATCGAAAAAAATCCTGCTTTTTCTCACCCGCCCCTGCAAACGACATGGTTTGGCAAAACGAGTCCCTACGATTCACCCATCGCTTTCAAAAGAGCCAAGAACAACAGCTGATATGAGCACCAAGAAAACCTCCGCCCAAACCGTCGCCTTCCGGCTCACGAGCATGCTGCGCCGACTCAATGAAGGCAAAAAGCTACGCCCCGAAGAACTGGCCAAGGAGTTTTCTGTCACGCTGCGCACCATTCAGCGCGATTTGAACGAGAAGCTGGCCTTTCTAGAGCTGGAGAACAACGACGGCTACTTCGCCGTAAAGCCCGCGCGGCTCGGCCTGCTGTCCATGAAGGACATGGAACGGTTCGCCGAACTGGCTGGGCTGGAGGGGCTCCACCCGCGCCTGTCCACAGAACTCCTGCAGGACCTGCTGAACACCGGGCTGCAGAACGCCTTGTTGGTTCGTGGGCCCAACTACGAAGACCTGAGCGGCTTGGAACTGCAGTTCAGCCAGCTGAAAGAAGCCGTTGCCAAGCGCTGCACCGTGGGGTTCCGCTACCGCAAGGCCGATGGCGCCAAGAACGTGTACGACGTACAGCCCTATCAATTGGTAAACCACGACGGGATCTGGTACTTGGCAGCCATGGATGCCGGGCAACTCAAGGCCTACACCTTCACCAAGATAGACGGCCTGCTGCTGAACCACGACGACCGCTTCGAGCCCGACCCTTCAGTCGTCCAAAAGCTGGAGCAGGAAGACAGCATCTGGCTCAACTTCGTCAAAACCGAAGTGGTGCTCAAGATCAACAAGGACGTGGCCAGCTATTTCGAGCGGCGCAAGCTCATTGGCGGGCAAAAGATTGTTAAGGCGCTGGAGGACGGCGGGCTCATCGTGTCAGGCCAGATCGCACACCCCAACCAGATTTGGCCCACGGTGCGTGCATGGCTGCCCCATGTGCGAATCATCAGCCCTGAGCATTTGCAGGTTGAGTTGGAGCAGCAGTTGCGCGGTTACTTGGATGCGCATTGACCCGGCCCAATTGAGCACAACCCCACTTTTCTTGAGCCCCTCAGAAAGACCCTCGCCATGATCAACAACAACTCCCCCCTGGAAACCCTGGCCGCCTTCGCCATCGTGTTCGTCGCAGGTGTCGTCTCCACTGCGGGCCTGGGCGCCTACATCAGCGGACTGCGGCGCAAGGCAACAGCACAAGGCGGCACCTCAGGCGACCCAGTATCGGGTCGCTGATCACACCGGCCAGCCCTGGCCAAGGGCGCCTATGGCGCCGAATGCTGACGGACTAACAGCCTTCAGCGGCCACTGCGGCGCAGGCCTCTCACACACCCCCTTCCTACTGCAACCGATGCCCAGGCACCGGATGGGCGAAGCCTTGCCCAAATAAGTCGTCTCCATCCACCAACCACTTCAGACAAAGGTATCTCAATGTCTTATTGCCGAGGCTGCGGCCACCAGATTCACGAAACCGCCATCAGTTGCCCCCAATGCGGCGCATTGCAGGCCCAACACAACACCCACAGCCAGCAGGTCAGTGCAGACGGCTCCCTGTGGCTTCCGGTACCGGCGCTGATTTGCGGGCTGATCCCTGTGTTGGGGCTGCTCGCGCCCGAAGAGCCCGACAAAGACCAAGTGCTAGGCATCTTCCTTTTTGCTGCGACCGCCATTGTGTTCGGAAGCATTTCCCTGGCCCGCCAAAAACGCGGCAAAGGAATGGCCATTGCCGGGGTCGTTCTGGGCGGCATCGGCCTGCTGGCGGCAATCGGCTTGCTGGCCTGACATCCAAAGCCCCTGAAGACACCCAACAGTGTGAGGAAACACCATGAACAACACATCCATGAACCCCTGCTTCGGCTGCGGTAAGCCTTTGCACATCTCTGCACCATCGTGCCCGCACTGCGGAGCCGTTCAAAACCTGCCAAACCAGCTAGGCCCCAATGCAGCCATGCGCAGCGTGAACGGGGTCGAACCCAAAAGCAAGGTCACCGCCGGGGTGCTGGCACTGCTGCTGGGCGGCATTGGCATCCACAAGTTCTACACGGGCGCTTGGGGCTGGGGCATCGTGTACATCGTGCTGTGCTGGACGTACATCCCGGCCCTGGTGGCACTGGTGGAGGGCATTCGCTACCTCACGCTCAAACAGCCGGAGTTCGCGCAGAAGGCCGCGCGCATGAGCGGGCCGTTTTCATTCCTGTGGTGAGAAGCTGGCCCAACCACCCCCACCCCAACGTTCTGAACCCAACCCGCCAGCCGTCTGATATTCATTCGTAAGCAACCCCACATTGTGTGGTTACATTATGAAACTCCGACGCTTGACGACTGACCACCTCAATATGAAAAAGACCACCGCTGTTGCTCTTGCCACCCTCTGCCTTGTTCGCCTCGCCAGTGCCGAAGTCACCCAAGGCGTGCTCGAAAAAGGCCCCGCTTACTCCGCGCTCTTCAGCGCCAGCCCCGAGTCGGGCGACCTGATCGGCTTTACCTTTAAAACCCAGTCCGCCGTGGGCCGGGCCATCTTGCAAAACTGCCTGCCCGGCCTGCTTTGCAAGATCGAAAAATCAGCCACCCGCCCCGTCAGTGACGCCTTGAGTGACACCTTGGGTCAGAAATTTGCGGCCCAACCCGCCGGGTGGATCGAAATCATCCAAGCCCGTGATATCGGCATGGCCCCGGTGGTGTTCGGCTACGAAAAAACGCTGAAAACCCGCTATGGCATGGTCAGCGTGCGCGAGGAAGACAACACCCTGTTGTTCAAAGGCAAGCCCATCAAGCCTGCCATTGAAGGCAATAGCGGCCTGGACATCGTTGCCAACTACGAGATGGGGGCGACCGACGTGCTGTTATTGCAAAGCAGTGGCGGCACGGCGTGCCCCGCATTGTTTCGGTTCGTCAATATCAGCCCGGGTGGCGTGCTGCGGGTTGCACCTGAATTTGGCACCTGCTCGGACATTATTTACCCGACCTTTGATTCGAAGGTGGGCGTGACGGTGGCGATGGTGGGGTTTCGGGGACCGTTTGAGCCTGCGGCAGAGCAAAAGAAAGCGGCTATGTCCAAGACTGTTTACCGATGGAACGCCCAGGGGCAGTTGCGCGACAACGGAAAACCTGTTCGTTAATGCTTCAAGCAAGACAAAGGAACAAGTCACTATGCCCATCCCTCCTCCGCCCAAGACTTATCAGTGTCCGACATGCGGGTGGTCGAAAACCGTCGCACCCAGAAGCGATGCATTGACGCCTGGGGATTATTTCGGTGCTTGTCCCGGTTGCGGTCATGCTCCACTTGATGTGCAACCCGCCACTGCACTTCAGGCCTTAATGGCTCGGACTGCATTCGGCCTCAAAAGTATTTTCCATTGAAAAATCCGGTTTGGAATTTTTGAGGGAAAATGATCAGTTGTGTTTTATTAAAGAAATTCGCAAGAGAGAAAATATGATCAACGAAGAACTTGAGCAAATTAAAAAGAAAGCAGCTGAAGAAAATGCTGCCACTGTATCTGTGGCACTATTTGGGCAGCCGGGCGCAGGGAAATCATCACTAATCAATGCCCTTGCAGGAAAAAAACTAGCAGAAACCGGACTCGAGACCGACAAAACGGTTGCCGAGGCCGAATATGAAATAAACGGACTGAATTTTATCGACCTCCCGGGCTACGGCACCACAAAATTTCCAAAAAATAATTATTTCGAGAAATTCAATTTACTGGAAAAAGATATATTTTTGTGCGTGACAAGTGGGAAATTGCACGCAGATGATGTAGAACTTTTCAAACAATTACGCAATCAAAAAAAGACTTGCATATTTGTATTCAACAAAACCGATGACTTGTGGGAGGAGGGCGAATCACTGGAAAATTTGAAGTCTCGCAAAATAGCAGATATTTCAAAAAATATCGGTTTTGAAGTTAATGTACTGTTCACCAGCTGCCGTAACAAGCAAGGACTCGATGAACTGCAAACACAAATTGCAGGGCATCTAGGCCAAGTCAAAAGAGATCGTTGGTTTAAGAGCGCCACTGCTTATTCAAATGAATTTCTGGATGAAAAATTCAGAGCTTGTGAAAAAACAGTTACATACTATGCAGCCCTAGCCGCCGCAAACGGATTAAACCCCATTCCTGGCGTCGATTTGGCTGTAGATGTAGGTATTTTGTACAAACTATTTCAGGACATTCGCGAATCCTATGGAATTGACAGCATTCCAAAAGATACTTTACTAGAGAAAGTGAAATTTGCAGCGCCTGCGGCCAATAGAATTATTACCAATGCGACCAAGGAAGGTATAATTTTTCTACTTAAACGCTTTGCAGGATCCCTCGTAACAAAGACGGGTACCAAATATATACCTTTTGTGGGTCAGGCTATCGCTGCCTCCATCGGTTTTGGCATCACAAAATTGGCAGGCGATAGCTATTTAAAGGACTGTCATGATGTTGCAAAGGAATTTTTTTCAAAAAATATATCGCATTGAAAGATGCGCAGCGCCGATGATTTTCTATCAGACAATTTGATCGATCTTTGGTGTCGCCTGCGCGATTCTGAGCAACCAAAAATTGCAATCTTCGGGCAACCAAGCGCTGGAAAGAGCTGTTTGTTGACCAATATGGTCGGTGGAGTGCTTGATATGTGCCCTGCGATAGGAGTCGAAACAGACAAGACATCATGGAGCACCCAAGATGAAAGTCCGATTTTTTATTGCTCTCCCTTATATACCTTTATTGATGTGCCCGGCTACGGCACAAACCGGCATCCAACCGAGGTGTTTGTGGATTTTTTTCCATTCTCTTTAGTTGATGCCTTTATTTTGGTATTGTCCGGAAAATTACTATCCGCAGATGAAATAATATTTAAAAGTATCTGCAGTTCAGGTGTGCCATTTTGCGTAGTACGCAATTTTTCAGAAAATATGGAATATTCACATAAGAAACAAACATGCATAGACATAAAAAAAATGCTGCCTGGAGATTATTCCATTATTTTTTCAAGCAATCGGAATAAAAAAGGCATCTCAAAAGTTTACGATTGGATTCACGCCCATTTTGGGAACTAGTCGCAAGTGCTGGTCCATAAATCTCAGACGAGTAATTTTGACCACAAGAAAATTTCTGAATGCTTCCTGTCAGCTCCATCTTCCTAGTTGGCGAACGCGCCGAATTCCGCGTATTCGAAGCTCTGCGCTGCTTGCCCCCACCCTGGCAATCCTTCCCCACCATCGAATGGCGCCATCTGGAGCGCCATGGCGAGTCAGTCGGCGAGGCAGACCTGGTGGTATTCCACCCCCACCATGGCCTGATCGTCTTTGAAATCAAGGCGGGTGCTGTGCAAGTGCAAGACGGCCAATGGTTCTATGCCTCGGGCTTGGCCATGAGGCAGTCGCCATTTGCCCAGGCCCGGCGCAACCGGTATGCACTGATCGACAAACTGCGCCAACGCTTGGGCCGCGACGCGGCGGACGCGCTGACAGTGACGCACGCGATGTGGTTCCCCGATGTGTTGTGGAAGGGCAGCGTGCCGGGCACCGAGGCGCCTTCACGCGCTTTTCTGCTGGACCGCGCGGCGCTGGCCGACCCGGCGCCTGCCCTGCTGCGCATCTTTCGCGAAGCAGCGCCTGATGCGCAGCCATGGACGCGGGCGCAGCAGCATGCGCTCAAGGAGTTGTTGGCGCCCGACTGCCAGCAACTGGTGCCGCTCGCCACCCATGTGGATGACGCGGCACACGCCCTGCACCAAGCCACCGAGCAACAGGTGGCGGTGCTGCGCATGCTGCGCTTGCAGCCGCGCCTGTTGGTAGAGGGGGGTGCGGGCACTGGCAAGACGGTGTTGGCGGTGGCGCTGGCGCGCGAACATGCGGCGCTGGGCCGCTCGGTGCTGTTGACGTGTTTCAACAAGGCCCTGGCGCAGGCATTGACGGCTGTGCTGGCCGATGTGCCGGGTGTTACGGTGCAACCGTTTCACGAGCTGGCCCGCACACAGGCGCTGGCTGCTGGCCTGGCCTATGAAGTGCCCACAGACTCGCGAGAGCAAGGCCTGTTTTTCCAAGAGCGGTCTGCCGAGCTGTTGCTGCAAGCCGCTGAAACCGGGGGCGGTGCCCGGTATGACACTGTGATCGTGGATGAGGCGGCCGACTTTGCCGCTACCTGGTGGGTGGCGCTGGAGGCCCTGGGTGCGCCGCAATTCAGCTGGTACTGCTTTTATGACCGGCAGCAGTGCCTGTTTCAGTCCACCGACCGATGGGAGCCGCCGTTTACCGCCAGCCCCATGGTGCTGGACGCCAACTTGCGCAATACCCGCCCCATCGGTGAAGCCGCAGCCCGCATGGGCCGTTGCGCGGTGCCACCGACCTTTCGCGTGGACCAAGGCGTGCCGCCGACTGTGTTGCAAAGCAGCGATTTCGCACAGATGGCGGTGCAACTGCGCATCTTGCTGCGCGACCTTATGGGTAACCAAGGACTGCGCCCCGAGCAGATTGTGGTGCTGTCCCCCTATAGGCGTGACAACGCCGCGTCTGCTTGGGCTGTGGGGCTGGATGCCTGCCCCACGACCGATGCCTTGGCCGCGCCATTGCCGGGGCTGGTCCGGGTGGGCACGGTGCAGGGATTCAAGGGGTTGGAGTCGGATGTGGTGGTTCTGGTCGGCATCGACCTGCGCTGCATGCGCCACCCTGCGAACCTGTACGTGGGGGCCAGCCGGGCGCGGGCGGCGCTGTATGTGTTGGCGTTGGCCGACGCTGGTCTTGCAGCGTAAACAACACGCAGCGTACGGCCGCTAAAATTCGGGCCAAATCAGCCTGTAGCGCTTCATGGAAAAGCGCTGAGCGCTATCAAAATCTACTTGCACGGTGTGAAACCAAAGTTGCCCAGGGCACGCGGGGTGACACCATCGAACCCCCACACCACACGCATCTGGTGGGTCTGTCCAGACGAAAGGAGTCCACCATGCGCCGCTGGCAATTGCAAGACGCCGAACACCGCATCAACGAACTCGTGGAGTGCGCTCTGCGCGAAGGCCCGCAACTGATCACGAAACGCGGTCGCAACGCTGTGGTGGTATTGGCTGCGTCCGAATACCGGCGGCTGACGGACGAGGATGGGCTGACTTCACTGCTACTACAAGCGCCGCGCGGCGAACCGCTGGAACACAGCCGCCCCACCGGGCCCATTCGTGTGCTGAAGCTGGAATGACTCGCAAGCGGGGCTACTGAAAAGCGCAGCGCCCGGCGCACAATAAGCCCCTTCGCCCGCAGGCACGCCTGCTGCAAAAATATTGGTCAAATTGGCCTCTAGCGCTTGATAAACAAGCGCTACCAGCTATCAATTTCAGAGTATCCGCTTGTCTTCCCGCCTGTCCCCCGCTTTGTCTCCCGCCCACACCGTCCTGCAGGACGTCTTCGGCTACGAACAGTTCCGCGGCCCGCAGCAGGCGATCGTTGAACACGTGATCGAGGGTAGCGATGCCCTGGTGCTCATGCCCACGGGCGGCGGCAAGAGCCTGTGCTACCAGGTGCCGGCCATCGTGCGCCAGCAGCAGGGGCGTGGGGTGACCATCGTGGTGTCGCCGCTGATTGCGCTGATGCACGACCAGGTGGGTGCGCTGCATGAGGCGGGGGTTTCTGCCGCGTTTCTCAACTCCACGCTGAGTTTTGACGAAGCGCAGGACGTGGAGCTGCGACTGCAGACCGGCGAAATCACGCTGCTGTACGCCGCGCCCGAGCGGCTGAACACGCCGCGGTTCCTGGGCCTGCTCGACAGCCTGTACCAGGGCGGGCACCTGGCGCTGTTTGCCATCGACGAGGCGCATTGCGTCAGCCAGTGGGGCCACGATTTTCGCCCCGAATACCGCGCGCTCACGGTGCTGCACGAGCGGTATGCGGGCGTGCCGCGCATTGCGCTCACCGCCACGGCCGACGACCTCACACGCGCCGACATCATCGAGCGGTTGCAGCTGGAAGACGCGCGCCTGTTCATCAGCAGCTTTGACCGGCCCAACATCCGCTACACCATCGTGGAGAAAAAGGACGCCACCACGCAGCTGCTACGCTTCATCGAGCGCGAGCATGCGGGCGAGGCGGGCGTGGTGTATTGCCAGTCGCGCAAGCGCGTGGAAGAACTGGCCCAGGCCCTGTGCGATGCGGGCCTGACGGCCCTGCCCTACCACGCGGGTCTGGACACGAAAGTGCGTCAGAAGAACCAGGATCGCTTCCTGCGCGAGGAAGGCATCGTGATGGTGGCCACCATCGCGTTCGGCATGGGCATCGACAAGCCCGACGTGCGCTTTGTGGCGCATGTGGACATGCCCA